>JAZUEG010000494.1:0-4340 GCA_045640025.1 Bacteroidales bacterium | reverse complement strand
ATGTCATTTTTGTTATGTTTTTTTTTGCAGTTAATAAAATATGTAATAATTTAGAACTCGGGTTCTTAATTGGGCCAATTAGCAAATGCAAAGTTAAGGCGTAATTTTTAATATTAAACTTAATTTGTATTAATAAATTATTATCTTAATCAGGCATTTTACGATAAAAATTTATCAAGCAATTACCAAAAGCGTTTTTTATGCGGAGTTTTATATGATTTTCTCCCATAGAAAATACACTTTTATCAATTACCAATACCATGTTAAAGAAATTAGACAAGTGTACTGTATTTTCTGTAATATTCTTTATTACAGTTTTTCTGTTCTGGTGGCTGTATAGGCCCGAGGCTCTGTATTACCAGGAGATATTCCAGATGTTTCTCTGGGACAGCGATTATTTCAAGGAGCTGATAAGCATTCCCGGCGGTCTCAACGACTATGTGAGCGAGTTTTTGGTGCAGTTTTACTACTATCCCGTACTGGGCGCCGCGATAATAGCCACCATATTTACGGGGCTCGTAATTATTACGTATCAGCTGGGCAAATACTTCCACAAAAAAGAGGAATACGGATTCTCGATAATCCACACCCTGCCCGTTATGTTGCTGTGGCACAGGATGTATGATGTAAATGTGATGCACAATCTGATGACCGGCATCCTGATATCGCTGCTGATAACATGGCTCTGCCTGGCCGCCATAAAATCCGGAAAGAGGTGGAAGATATGCGCCGCGCTCATGATGATACCGGCGTCGTATTTCCTGCTGGGCCCGGTGGTATATATTCCGCTGATAGCGAGCGCGATATACATCATCAGGCAGAGGCAGAGTCCGCTATACATAGCAGGCACCGCCATAGCGCTGATAATCGCAATAGCCATAGCCATCCATTTTGTGATGTATCCGATCCCAAGATTTTTTTACGGAATAGATTATTTCCGCTATCACGACCTCAATATTTGGATATTAGCTGATATGCTGCTGTTTGCGGCAATTCCGGCCATCAGCTGGAAGGCTCTCTCAGGACCCAAAACTGCCACCGTATTAGCTCAAATAGCCACATGGGGAATAATGACCTGGGGAATTTTTGGATCATACGAGTATTACAAGTATCAGACTATCAAGTACCTGAAATGGACCCACGAATGCAAGTGGAAGGAGATAATAGAGGACGCGCAGGAAAACATTCCCGAGACCGCTCGCACGATGGTGCTCGTAAATACGGCACTGGCTTTTGAGCAGAAGCTGGCCGACAGCATGTTCAGTTTTCCACAGGAGGATATCGAGTGTCTGCTGCCAATGCTCAACAACGATGTACTGCATCCGCTGCTGATAGCCGACGCGCTGTACTGGATGGGACTGAACGACCACGCGATCCACTACTATTTTGAATCGAAATCGGGAAACCCTACCTACCGCGGATCGAGATTCGCCAGCATGCGACTGGCCGAGTGCTACATAATAAACGACGACTACGGAATAGCCTACAAATACCTCAATCAGCTGAAAAAGACCCTGTTTTTCAAGGACTTGGCCAAGACTTACATAAACCTGATAGAGGCCAACAAGACCGATGAGTATCCGCTCTTTACAGTGCTCAAGCAGCTGAGACTGAAAACCAACGGCCTGCAGGCCATCAGCAATATGCCCGAATCGTTCAAGAATCTGCTGGAGGAGAATCCTCAAAACTATCTCGCATACGAGTATCTGATGGGATGCAAGCTGCTGAAATGCGACCTGGCCGGCATAGCTGAAGACGTAAGCCTGGGCAGCAATCTCGGATACAAGGCTCTGCCAATGCACCTGCAGGAGGCGCTCATTTACCTGTGGGACAGCAAGAACGGCAACATCAACCAGCTGCCCCCGGCTATATCAGCCGAGGTGAGAACAAGATATCAGAAAAGACTTACTCCACAAGGCTCTTACTGGCCTTACTTATTAACCAACAAAGACAGACAAGACGATGAGGAAACAGAACATGAAGTACAGTAAATATATATTGGCCCTGGCTGCAGCCGGAATGATGGCGTCGTGCTCGGGCCGGCACACATACACCAACACCGTAGATGTGGACTTGCAGCCGAGCATCTGGCCCGACTACAAGGAGGTGACCATACCAAGCGGAATAGCCCCGATGAATTTCAATTTTACGGGCAACGCATACAACTGGCTGATGCTCAACATAAAGGGCTCGATATCGGGCGAGATAAACACAGAGGGCCGTCATGTGGAAATAGACACCGACGAATGGCACAGGCTAACCGAGGCCAACAAGGGCGGACGCCTGGATTTCAAGCTTTCGATAATATCGGAAAACGACAGATACAATTTCAAGGAGTTTGCGATGTACGTGAGCCAGGAGCCGCTCGATGAGTACGGGCTCACCTACCGACTGGTGGAGCCGGGCTACATAGGATATTCCAAGATGGGAATTTACGAGAGAAACCTCGCCACATTCGACGAGAAGGCGATTTTCGAGACCACGGCCAGCACCAACTCCTGTGTAAACTGCCACACGCCCAACCGCACCAACTCCAGCCAGGTAACATTCCATGTGCGCGGCGACAACGGTTTTACTCTGATAAGGGACGGCGAGGACCATCAGGCATACAATCTGAAAACCGACCAGACGATATCGGGCGGAGTGTATCCATACTGGTATCCCGATGGCAGATACATTGCATACTCCAACAACAAGACCTTTCAGGTATTCCACTCGTCGCACAAAAACAGGATTGAGGTTTTCGACCAGAATTCCGACATAATGATATACGATGTAAGGAAGAAAGAGGTAATTGTATCAGCTGAAATAAAAAAAGATTCGATAGCCGAGACATTTCCGGCATTCTCGCCCGACGGCAAGACTTTGTATTTCTGCCAGGCTCCCAAATTCAATCCGCCAATGTATCTAGAAGACCTGCATTACTGTCTGATGAGCGTGGATTTTGACCCCGAGACGGGCCATACCGTCGGCCAGGCCGATACAATGCTCTACATACCGGGCAAGAGCATCACTCTGCCCCGCCCATCGTACGACGGCAAATATCTGATGGTAACTGTGGCCGACTACGGCACATTCCCGATATGGCACCACGAGGCCGACCTCCTGATGATAGACCTCCAGAACAAGGACACTATGGATGTATATACAGCTGATGCCCTGAACAGCGACGACACCGAATCGTTCCACAACTGGAGCGCCAACAGCAAATGGCTGGTATTCTCGTCGCGCAGGGACGGCGACGGACTCTATACAAGGCTCTATCTATCGCAGGTAACGGACTCGGGAACTTTCACCAAGCCTTTCCTATTGCCACAAAAAAATCCGCTGCGTTACTATAATGATTTGTTTTATAGTTACAACACACCGGATTTTTGCGACAAGCCTTTTGATATATCCGCTACAGAGCTTCGGCAAATTGCCAATTCTCATGAGCGTGTGAGCGTGAAGGCGAAGTAAAGAGATTGAATGGGTCGTACTCATAGAGTACGGCCTTTCTTTTTGCCAGCGACTCCTGTGCGTCGATAAGGCGCTGATTGCCGCTGCCGCGGAAGAGCAGGTCGGGATCCTTGAGCTCATCCACAAACTTGCCGTCCACCACCACGTCCACCCACTTGAGGAGTTCGCACTGTGCAGGATTCATCAGGAGTTTCTCGATGGTGAATCCCGTGTAGCACCAGATGGTCTTGTTGGTATTTTTCTTGATTTTCTGGGCCAGCTCGGCAAAAGCTAATGGCTGAAACATAGGGTCGCCGCCCGAGAATGTCACATCAGCCATGTCGTTGGCCACGATGTGATTGTATATGTCGTCCACATCGGTAGCCACTCCTGCCTTGAAATCCCATGTGTGGGGATTCTGACAGTTGGGGCACTGGTGGCTGCATCCAGCGCAATATATCGAGGTTCTGAAACCGGGACCATCCGACGTTGTATAGTCGATGATGTCCATCAAATTGATTTTCATGATTCTATAATTACGAATTACGAAATCCGAATTACGAATGCTATCAGCTGAAAAGCAATTCGTAATTCGTAATTCGGATTTCGTAATTATTTAGATTTTGTGGATTGTTCTATCATTCAGCTCGTGGAGCTTTGCGTTGTTCCAGCGGTCGGTGGTGCCTACGAGGTAGCCGGTGATGCGCTGAAGCTTGTCGATATTCTCGCTGCCGCACTTAGGACACTTGGCGAGGTCCTTGTCGGCATTCTCGTATCCGCAATCCATGCATCGGTTGCGGTTGTGGTTGATAGAACCGTATCCCATATTGTACTTGTCCATCATGTCCACCACATTGGCCACTACGGCAGGATTGTGGGTAGCGTCGCCGTCTATCTCCACG
>JAZUEG010000493.1:0-1973 GCA_045640025.1 Bacteroidales bacterium | reverse complement strand
AGCTGATGCTGAAATATACCGTAGACGGAATGGTGGACCCCAACCGCGACGCCATTTTCCGCCAGCTGCAGGTGTCGCTGCTCATGATGGCCGATACTGTGCGCAACACCCAGTACCGACGCTACGTGCCGTCCGAGATATTCGGCAAAACCAAGTTTCAGGCGCCTCAGAGCATCACCGATTCCGAGGTGTCGGCGTGGTTCCACTACATACTGCGCGCCGAGTGCCTCACATCCTCCGACGAGCAGATGCTCCAGCTCATCTGCCACGAAAAAATCATGTCCACCATATCCAAGTGCCTGATAGTATCGGCACTTACGCTCAGCTGCCTGCTATATTTCGATATCCGCAAATACCGCCTTATCAGCTGCTATTACCTCCGCGGCGAGGAGCAGATCTGGCAGAGAGCCGTAGTGGGCATAGCAGTTGTCAGCTATTTCTTCAACAAGCGGCTCGTGCTGTATCCCGAGAGCAGGGAGATAGTATCTCAGCTGATACAGAACGAAAAGTTCCGCCCGCGATACGAGGCCACCATCATGCAGCTGATACGTGCCATAGATACCGACAAGATTACCAAGAAGATAAATGAGGAGATTATCCCCGAGGTCACCAAGATTCCAGGCATCAAAAACAAGATGAAGAGCGATTCGTTCACCATCGACAATCTCGACGACAAGAATCCCGAATGGCAGGACTACATACAGGACAATCAGCAGCTTCTTGACAAATTGGCAGATGTTCAGAAACTCCAGATGGAGGGTGGCGATGTGTTCATCAATACATTCGCCATGCTCAAGAACTACGACTTTTTCAGGAAGATAGAAAACTGGTTTATGCCATTTACTCCAGATAATCAGGTGATTGCATCGCTTCAGGGTCAGGCAGCTAATGGCAATTTCGATATAGCCAAATTCGCCAAGAGCCTCTATTATGCGCCATTTATCTGCAATTCCGACAAATTCTCGTTCTGCCTAAGTGTCATGCTGATGCCCGAGCAGCAGCGAAACTCCTTTGGCAGCGCGCTATCACGCGGACTCGGCGACTTGGCCGACATCTCGCGCGAGGACAAGCTCCTGCACAGCGAGGAGTTCAGCTACAAGATCCTCATCCAGTACGTTCAGGACCTCTACAGATTCTTCAAGCTCAATATCCTGGGGCGCGATTTCATGGATATATTCGGCAAGGGATTCTCGCCGAGCGGCACCATGCTCTTCGACCTCACATTCCATACGCCGGCCTTCAAGCGCAAGGTAGGAGAGTTTTTCTTCAGCAGCGATTATCACCGCCAGGCTTTCGACATTTTCAAGCAGATAAGCCTTGAGGCGCCCAATTTCGAGATTTTCCAGAAAATGGGATACTCTGCCCAGAAGTTCGGCGACATAGAGCTCGCCCTCGACAGCTATCTTAAGGCACAGCTCTACGAGAGCGACCAGCTCTGGAATCTCAAGAAAATCGGCTGGTGTTACCGCAAGCTCAAGAATCCCGCCAAGGCCCTGGAGTATTACAAGCAGGCCGAGGCTCAGGACAAGAACAACCTCTCGATAGCCACAGCCATCGGCCGATGTCTGCTCGAGATGGAGAGCTACGACGAGGCGCTCAAATACTATTTCAAGGTGGAGTTTATGGATGAGAAAAACACCAAGGTTTTCCGCCCGATAGCCTGGTGCAGTTACGAGCAGGGCAAATACGACCAGGCCGTAAAATACTGCAAGCGTATTCCGGAATCCGAGCTGATACCTGAGGACATGGTATTAGCTGGCCACGCCTGCCGCATGAACGGCAACATCAAGGAGGCCGTGGAATATTACCGGCGCTCTATCCAGATGCCCGATTTCAATATCCAGAAGCTCGAGGAGGCTATCATAAGTGACTACAAGCCTGCTGACAAGCCCGACATTGAGCGCGAAAACAATCTGATACTCGATTACATATCGTATTCGCTGTGATATTATGGTAGAGACGCACGGCCGTGC
>JAZUEG010000492.1:0-8503 GCA_045640025.1 Bacteroidales bacterium | reverse complement strand
GTTCCAATACGTGAACCGTATGGGAAGATGCCGTCGTCCTGACGATTCAAGTGCTGCTCGATAAGTTTGATCTTCAACTTGGCAACTTCGATAATTATAGAAGCCGAAGCGTCAATAAAATTCTGAACAGCGCCATCGTTGATGCCGTTGTAAGTTGCATTGATGTTGTAGATTCCAGTTGTCAAAACATTGTTAGCTGGAATGTTGCCGAGAAGATCCTCATATACAGGACCGCTGAAATTATTGAACATCGAAGCAAAGTCACCCATTTCAAGATTTGCAACAATGTCGGTCTTGAATACAGTACCATCACCTACAGCAGGATCAATCTTAAGAGTATCAGCTGTAACTTCCTGACCTTCATACTTCCAAACTACTGAAGGCTGAATTGGATGGATGAAACCATTATCATCAATGTCACTTGTTTTTGACAAAATATAGTTCTTTAGAACATCCTGATTTCCTTCGATTGTATAAGATAATGATATAGAACGATTGCCAGAATTAAAATCTGAGAAGGATATCGAATAATCTAAGATAAGCTCTTCAGCGTCTTCTGGAAGCAAACCAATCAACTCTGAAGACAATACCTTAACCTTGGTATTGCCATCGTAATACTTCTCACGCTCGTAAGTTACAACAGGCATCAGCTCCAATGGTTTGATAATCACCTTGATGGATGCTATATTATCAACCTCAGGATCTGTGCTTGCAAATGTAGCGCGGAAATTGTAAGTACCTACTGGCAAAACTGTTCCATCTACATATTTCTGATAAGGACCGTTGGCAACAGAGTACTCATAAGTAGGGAGAGTTTCGAGTACGTATGGTTGAGCTGCAAACTTAGGATCCCACTCAGAACAGAGATCGTAGTTAATGCGCTCATCGCCGAGTGGTCTTACTGTTCCGATGGTAGAACCGTATGGCATTATAACAGTCTCGTCGTACTGGTCGTAATAAATATCATCGTGATAATTCCAAACGATATCATAGAACGAGTGGCCTGGAGTTCCGAACAATGGATCCACAATCAGACCCTTGCCATCATAAAGCTCTTTGGCATAATAGTTTTCTGCAATGCGTGTACCGTGGTCGAGAGTCCACCACATATATACAGAGTGCTTGCCGAGCTCAGGCGAATCGAACTTGGAACCAAGTGGATCCTGAGTAATATCGATAAAACCGTTTACTACGAAAACTGTAGAATCCTCGTCGTAACGGTAATCGATACCGTAAGCATATTCTTTATGAACATCAGATGGAATAACAGAAACATTGCCATCATATACTTTCATGATCTTGCCTCTGTACTTTACAGTAAGCTTTACAGGACTTACGTTGATAACAGACTCATCGAAACCTGAAATGGTTGTTGTTGTGTTGTCATCATTCAAAATATTATTCTGAACTGCAAAGTTGGTCTGGTCACCGGTCTTGAAACATGCTGTAATCTTGTGAGTTACGGCATCAAGATGGAGTGGCTTGGCACCAGTGTTGTAATAACCATCGGCAACTGGGCCCACAAGAGGAGACACAGTATTAGATTTGAGATACCAGCGACTGCCGGCCTCAGCTTCCACATCGAATGGAACTTTTGTGTCTGGATCATCAGCCAAAACGAAATATGGTTTCAAATCATCCTCCCACAGATTGGCTGTACCGTATTCCTTATCAGCGCTGTTCAATTTAACGAGAATAGGAAGAGGTAAGATTCTGCCTGGATAATTTGGAATGTCGTTAATCTTGTAGTTCTTGGCCTTTGGACCATCGAGAGTAAAACGCAGCTTGATAGCCTGATTTGGTGTAAATGCATCAGCGCCAACGTATTGCGCATCGATATTCGAAATGTAAACATCGCTGAGATTATCCCTGCGGCCGTTAACAACTGCGAATCCCGAGAGAACGTCAAGGTCATTAGCTGCATTGATATCAAGACCAATCACGTTGGTGGTAGAATCGTAATACTTGTCGCTGGTAACGAAAGGACCCGGAACTCTAACCTTGAGAGCGCGCTTATGAACAATGATGTCGGCACCTACAGCAGAGCTGTCCTCACCGAAGTTGTGGTTGATGGCGGTGAAGTAAGCCTTGAATTTGTATACACCTGAATCAAGCATCTGACCGTGCTCATACCAAGTGGAATCCAGAATGTTGAAATATTTCCAAGTACCAGGCAATACGGAATTGTCCTGAGTCTGAGCCTTGAAAGCAATATCATAGCCAAGCTGCGACTCGCCGTAAGTGTACTCAGAAGTTGGAGGAGGAACAATCTTCAGTTTGTTCTGATTTACAATGAGTTTGCGCTCGCTCACTACGGGATCGAACGACTCGAGATGAGAAACCGGATCAAAAACGGCCTTTACAGTATAGAGACCAACAGGAATCATGTAAGGGTCGTCGCTGGCTGTGATGGTTACAACATCGCCAGTCTCAACATTTGTAATTACGAAATATGGGAACGCATAGTAGCTGGCGTATCCAGTTACATTGTCGATCTGCGCATAGAGAGTACCGCCGGTACCAACGGTCTTGCCGTAATACATTGTAAGTGTCTCATTTGGACGCTTGTTCTTTCCCTCAAGACGCCAGTAAATATTTTCAGACATCTCTGTGTTCTTGAAAATAAAACCTTTCTTGTTGGGAAGATCAAACACATAACCATTTACGTTGTTGCCAGTTACTTTGATATTTGTGAAATAGATAGTCTTAATCTGCTCATTGTCGGCATCAGGATTTGAGTACTCGGCATCAAACTCAACCTTGATGTTGTCGTCCTTGAGCGCGCCCTCGAGATTCTCGTTGGCGTACTGGAGATCCACAGTTACAGCCACTGTGCCGTCCCAATTCTTGTCACTTATATAATAGCCGTCGCCCTTGATAGAGAGCAAACGCTTATTGAGGTGCACCTTGAAACCGCCATCAGCTGGATACTCATTGCCCTCGGTGTCCTTGAGACGGATTATCATATTGAGACCGGGCTCAAACTTGATAGGATCGTCCAAGGCATACATTCCCTGAGGCTCGTTGCCGGCCGAATATAGCATAAGAATAAAATCCTCGGGAGCAAGGTCGGCGCCGTTGCTCTTGCCCGAAACATCGAATCTGTCGAGAAACGAATCACCAAAGGTAAACTCCACCGAGCTCGATGATGATATCACGGCATCGGTGGTCTTATCTTTGATAACACATTCTGTCTGAGCTAAAACATTATTGCTGAGCATTATAGCCATCAACAATGCAACCAATCTCATAAGTTTCATATATTATAGAGTTAATGTTTTACAATACATAAATTCACACCCAAAATTATAAAATATTATTTAAAAAATCAAAATTTTAGATAAGATTTAAAATATTTTTTTTCGTCCGAGAGGTCAAGTCCGGGAATACGGTCCTCAAGCTCGAAAGCCAGGCTCAGATTTTTCTGGCAAAAAGTCTGAGTGGCAATAGATTCGGGATTCTGAATCCTGTGATTTACGGAATTCATGAATTTTTCTACAGCTGATACATTTTTAATTACAGCATCGCTGAAATAGCTTTCCTGGATTCGCTGCCATATTATTTTTTCAGCTAATGGCGAGGGATGTACCATGTCCTCGGCGTAGTACCTATAGTCGCGGAGCTCGTCCTCAAGTATCTCATAGCTTGGGAAATACTCACAACACGTATTAGCTGCCAAAACCTTCTCGATGCCGAGAAATAGCGAACTCTTGCTTATGCGGTTGCCGTGGGCGCCGTCCTTGATGTGGCGTATGGGACTCACAGTGAACACTATACGGATTCCGGGATTGTAGGTTTGGGCAGCTGATACAATACTTGATAGTGCCTCCGCGATCTCGTCGACCGAGACAAGACGGCGGCTGAAAGTTTCTGAAGGCATCTTGTGACAGTTTGACACAGAAATTTTGCCATCAGCTGATAGGAAATAAACGAACGCCGTGCCGAGTGTCACGAAGAGAACGTCGCAATCCTTGAGAAACTGGCGCGCCGTATCCATGCTCCGGTTGGCAACCTCAACAGCATCAGCGATTTGGCTCCGCGAAAACGAACCATGGAAATCGTAACAGCTATATAGCTCACCGTGATGGAAAAAATCGGAATCGGAATATATTTTACCTGCCATTAGCTGGCCAAACAACCTACTGAGCGACAATGGGTTGTAGATGATTCCAGATGGATTGACAAGACAATGGAACTTGGCATTCTGGAAAAAACGGCTGATATTCTCGGCAAAGCAGGACCCCACAAACATGATGCGCGACTGATGGCTGATGCCGAGACTGCTGGCGGGATTGGCGACTGGCGTAACGAACTGCATATATTATATAATAAGGTGTGGTTATCGAGGTTTTACGCCAAACTGAGTGTAGATGTTTTTCTGAAGATCGGGCAGATCCATCTTGTCGGGCACAATCTTGTAGGCAAAAGTAGGGCAAATGAACAGATAAACCGGGAGTTTGCCGGTAAAACCAAACTGATCGAGAAGAGGCTTGGCATCGTTGTCGTGGATGGCCCAAAAATCCACCTGGCCATCGTACATCTCGGCGGCCTGATTGATCACCTTGGCCTGCTTGCGGCAATGCTTCACCTCGTCGGAATAGATGAAAACCACCGACGGATTCTCGCCGTGGTACTCGAAATACTGCGTGTTTTCCACACGGATATCGCACTTATCGAGAAACTCCGAGGCCGTAGTCATGTGAACGCAACTATGAAACGGGATTCCACAGCTGGCGAAAAACATAGGTAACAATATGGTTGCCAAATATTTATGTTTCATAATATTACAGATAAAAAAGTAAACTGCATGGCAAAAATAACAAAAAAGGCGCATTTTACAATAAAAAATGCGCCCAAAAACAAATAAAAATAATTATGGAGAAAATTAAAAATTATTTTCCAGAGAATTTCATGATCTCGAAGTCAGCTGATGGCTTGAGAACGTCGTTTACCTTGACAGCAGGCAACTCTGGAAGTGTAACTGCTGTTTTGGCTACGATGGTCTCAGCATTCTCGCCGATGGCAAGGACAATCTCGCCGGATGGTACAATCCATGAAGAGTTAGCCTCGTCGAAATAAGCGAACTCATTGACAGGAACGGTCATTGTAAGTTTCTGCTTGTCGCCAGGAGCGAGTTCAGAAGTCTTGGCAAACGACTTGAGCTCCAACGCTGGACGGCCGGGAACATTGATGGCGGCATAGAGCTGGGCCACCTGCTTGCCATTTACAAGACCTGTATTAGCTACATCCAAAGTCACCTTAACCACATCGCCAGAAAGCTCTGCGGTCATATTGTCCATCTTGAATGTGGTGTAAGAGAGACCGTAACCGAATGGGAATGCTGTCTTCTTGCCGAAAGTATTGTAATATCTGTATCCCACGAAGATATCCTCGGTGTAATATGTGTAGTCAACATTCTGACGCTCAACGTGATTCTCCTCCTCTACGCCGAAAAGTGTATTAGGAGTAGCCTGGATATCGTAAGGGAAATCCTTGGCGCCGGGAACATCGAAGTAGTCGATTGGGAAGCTCATAGGCAGACGGCCCGATGGATTCACCTTGCCGGTAAGGATATCAACAACAGCGTTTCCGCCCTCCTGGCCGCCCATCCATGGACAGAGGATAGCGTCAGGAATATTGCTCCATGAGGCAGTCTCCATTACGCCTACAGTATTGAGGATTACCACAACCTTCTTGCCCTTGGCCTTGAAAACCTTGGCCACATTGTTCAAGAGAGCCTTCTCATTATCAGAGAGATAGAAGTTTGAGATTCTGCGGTCCTGGAACTCGCCCGATACACGGCCAAATGTGATGACAGCAATATCGTTGGAAGCCTCGGCCTTCTTGATGTCCTCGATGGCAAACTCTGGATTCTCGCTTACGAAACGGAAAACCATAGAATCCTTCTTGCCAAACTCAACCTTCTGATCCTCAATGATTTTGTTGTAAATAGAATTGAGATTCTCATCAACATTGAAACCAGCATTCTTGAAACCATCGTAGAGCGAAACGGTGTATTCCTCGTTGACATCGCCCGAGCCTACGCCGCCCGAAATGTAATCGTATGAAGTAACGCCGAAGAGCGCAACATTCTTGACCTTTTCGGTGGAAACAGGAAGCGCATGATTCTGATTGGTAAGGAGAACCGAGCCTTCGGCCGCAGCCTGACGAGTAATTGCGGCATGAGCCTTGAGGTCTGGCTTGTTGCTGAACTGATAGCCCTTGAATCTTGGAGTCTTCATGATGAGCTCGAGAACTCGCCTTACATTGGCATCCACGGCTTTCATGTCGATAGTTCCCTTGTTCATGGCCTCCAGAAGCTCGTCGTACTGGCGGTTGACACCAGGCATCAGGAGGTCGTTGCCCGATTCCACCTGAGCTACGGTGTTGCTGCCGGCAAACCAGTCGGTCATCACCAACCCCTTGTAACCCCACTCTCCACGGAGAATAGTCTCGTTAAGTTCCTTGGATTCAGATGTATAAGTACCGTTCAGATAATTGTATGAAGTCATCACGGTCCATGGGTCAGATTCGTTGATTGCTATCTGGAACTGCTTGAGATATATCTCACGCATAGCGCGCTGCTTAACACGGCTGTCGCCCTTGGTACGCAGAGTCTCCTGGTTATTAGCCGCAAAATGCTTGATTGAAGTACCCACATTCTTGCTCTGTATACCTTTAATAATAGAGGCTGCGGTTTTACCGGCGAGCACAGGGTCCTCAGAATAGTACTCGTAATTTCGACCGCAGAGAGGATTTCGGTGGATATTTACACCGGGGCCCAGAATCACGTCAACGCCGTATTCAAGCACCTCCTCGCCCATCGACTGTCCTACCTGCTCCACGAGCTCGGGATTCCAGGTAGAAGAAAGAGCGGTTGCGATAGGGAACGCTGTACAATAGTACGTATCAGCTGAACCGGGCCTCTCGGGCTTGGTGCGGAGACCTGCAGGGCCGTCGGCGAGCACAATGGCAGGGATTCCGAGTCGCGGTATGGCGTGAGTGGTACCAGCGGCACCGGGGATAATCTCGTCGCTGGCGCCCACAACAGCCTGTGTGCCAGTGGCTCCCGGCATTCCGCAACCTATAAGGAGCTGCATTTTTTCCTCGTTGGTCATGGCGGCTATCACCTCATCGATAGGGGCCTCGCCGAGTTTAGGGTCATTAGCTGAATTGCCACAGCCTGCTACAAGCAACGCCGCGGCGGACAAAGTAGTCATGATTATTTTTTTCATGGATTATATTAAAAATTATTCGTTAAGGTTCTGGTTGTCAGGCATTATACCGGTATTAGCTGACATACTCTCCTCTTCCTGGTTTTGTGCAGCTAATGGCGAGTTTATCTGCTCGCGCTTCCTACAGCGTGGCTCATAGAGGTACTTCTCATGGAGACCGTTTTGGTAAATGTATTCCATGACATCGGTGTAGACGAAAAACTTCATCGGCATCACCTGAAACCTCTCGATAGGGTGCCAGAGAGCAAAAGCCCTGCTGATACACTCATCCGCCTTGGCCAAATCGCCGAGTGCCATGTAGGTGCGCGCGGCCATTATGTGATGGTTTTCGTTGGAGATATAGTCGGCAAATTCCTCGTAAAGACTCAGCACTACCTTGTATGGAACCTTGTTCCAGGTGAAATCCAAAAGCAGCGAGACCGGAAGCTCCGATGCTGCGCCGGGCTGGATAGGGCCCGCGGTGCTGAACATCTGAATCTGACACGAATCCTCGTCGCCTTCTATCAGTTTGACAGGCGAAGGCTCGTCCTTGGCAGGCTTGCCATCGAGCCGGAGGTCGGCATTCTTGAAAATCCTGAGCAGAGCCTTCGACTCCTTGTTGTCGCGCTTGGCTCCCACACAATATTCGAGAAAACATTTGGCACGGCTAACAGAGCCAGTCTGCAGCGCGGCCATTACGTATGCGCGCATGTGACTGGGCAATACGTATGGATCGAGCCAAAGGTGGTCGGATGTAAGAGAATGCTCATCGAGGTACATGGCGTTTTTCCAGTCGCGACGCCAGTAAGCCACCTCGGCCATGGCGAGACGCTTGAAAATGTCCTCACCCTCAATATTTTCCATAGCTGACAATCCATCGTCGATATTGCCGTCGCGCAGCATCTGCACAGCGGAATCGAATGGATTGATGGTGTTGTTATCTGGTATTTCCACTTGTTTCAAAATTTTTTGCAATTTACGCATTTTTTGTATTTCCATGAAATTTTTTTTTATTATCTTTGCAAAAATATTTAAAACAGAAAATAAATATAGAAAATTATATAAAACATAATGGAAAGAACTAAAGTTATCGAACTCCTGAAGCGCGAGGATTATGGCGCTGAGGTAAACGTAAAAGGCTGGATCCGCACCAAACGCGGCAGCAAGGCCGTGAACTTCGTTGCATTGAACGACGGCAGCACCATCAAGAACGTACAGATAGTAATCGATATAAATAATTTTGACGAGAATATTCTCAAGGAGCTGACCACAGGCGCCTGCATCAGCGT
>JAZUEG010000491.1:0-4164 GCA_045640025.1 Bacteroidales bacterium | reverse complement strand
TGGCTTTGAACTAACTAAAAAAAGAGGTTTGTTTAAAATAGTAACTTATTGAAACCCAACAGAGTCAATTTATTGAAAACTGGACTCTATTGGGTTAGGGGTATTATTGTCTATTTTCTAGTCTTAAATGAAAGAGCCGTGCTATTTCAGCTCAATCTTGCCCAATTTGGGCATCAAATTCATGATTTTCTGCTGGCGGCCCCTCACATACTCCGACGGCGCGGCCACGAGAAACCTCCTCGGATTGGGCAGGCAGGCGGCTATGAGCGCGGCCTCGGCCCGGGTGATCTTCTTGGCCCCGTGCTTGAAATATTTCTGCGCCGCGGCCTCGGCCCCGTATATGCCCGGGCCCATCTCTATTACATTGAGGTATACCTCCATGATGCGCTCCTTGCCCCAGATGAGCTCTATCAGCACAGTGAAATACGCCTCGTATGCCTTGCGGATATAGCTGCGCGAGTGCGGCAGAAACACATTCTTGGCGCACTGCTGGCTGATGGTGCTGCCTCCGCGGAAACGCTTGCCGGCCTGATTGTCGCGCCAGGCCTGACGGATCTCGCCCCAGGCAAAACCGTGGTGCTTGAGGAATCCGCCGTCCTCCGACGATATCACGGCCCTCACCAGCTCGGGCGATATGTCCTCTATATCCACCCACTGCTGTGTGGCGTGCTTGCTGTCGTCGCGCCCCTCTATCCAGCGCTGAAACATCAGCGGAGTGTACTTGACGGGCGCCCACTTGTATATCAGCACACCTATCACGGGCATGCCAAGAATTATGAGCATGGCCCACTTGAATATTCTCCAGATCGTCTTGCGTGTCTTCTTCCAATCCATATCGGGCTACATTTTCGGGTAAAGGTTCTCTCTTGTGCTGTCGGCCAACACCTTAATATAATATGTCTTTCCGGTGCGGTTGGTGAGCTTGGTATCGCGCAGCCATGGATTCAGGAGCTTCAGCATCTTGTAGTTCTGGCACTGGGTCCTGGCAAAACCGTACATATCGGTGATAGACGAATCCACGGCCACCAGCCTTGTGGGAATCTCGGGATAGAGGTCCTCGGGGCACAGCACAAATCCATACGCGGCGGGATTCTGCATCAGGATCTTGAAAGCCAGTATGCGGTAGATGTATCGCCCGGTCTCGGGATTGTGGCGGAGGTCGTAGTAAGACTCCTCGCCCTGGGCATTCAGCACCTTCTGCATGCCGTTCTGTCCGCAGTTGTAGGCCGCGGCGGCGAGAGTCCAGCTGCCGAACTTCACGTATGCCTGCTTGAGGTACCGGCAGGCCACCACAGTGGATTTCTCGTAATGATAGCGCTCATCCACCTCCGCATTGATCTCCAGGCCGCCCTCCTTGCCGGTGGATTCCAGTATCTGCCAGAAACCCACAGCCTTGGCCGGCGACACCACATTATCCATGCCGCTCTCGCACACGCAGAGATAGAGGAAATCCTCCGGCACGCCGTTTTCGCGGAGTATCCTGCGCAGGGTGGGGAAATACCTGTTGGCGCGCTTCAGGTACAGGATGGTGGAAGAGTGCCAGTACATTATCTTTATCAGCTCGCTCTCCAGCGACTCCCTCACATCGAAACACTCCAGCGGCACCCTCTCGCCGCAGAACGACAGCGAGTCGGGCAGGCAGGGCGCCACATTGTCGAGCGGGCCGGCAGCTGATGGCAATACATCAGCCTCCAGGTCGTCACCGCTGCGCGCCTGCACAAACAGCGATATCGACACGTATGCCATGGCAATAAAAGTGGCCACATACACCAGAGTGAGCAGGGCCTTGCCTATCTTAGGGTTCTTGTTGCTCATATTATTATATCATTAGTTTTAGTTTTGGGCAGCTAATAGCATTATTAATATATCGCACAAAGTTGTCAAAATTAGTTGAATTATACAATAATATTATCGATTTTGTTTAGCTAATGGCAAAAAAAATGTATAATTTTGAGGCATGAAAAAGAAAACACCAATCCTAAAGCTGATATGCGCCACTCTGGCCGTGCAGATGATGGCGTGCGCCGGCACTCCCGGACAGGGATTCGAGATATCCGTATCAGCTCCCGACTGCAACAACCTGATGCTGAGACTATGCCGCGACAACGGCGACCGCATGGCCGTGGTGGACTCGCAGAAGGTGGAGATGCACAAGGCGCGCCTGCACGGATGCGCAGACACCCCGGAGCTGATGTACATATATCTGGAATCGGCCGACGACTACCTGCCCATATTCGTGGAAAACGGACAGATGAGCGTGGACATCAACAGGGCCAAGCCCGGAAAGAGCGCCATCTCGGGGTCAGAATCCAACAAGATTTTCACCGACTTCATGCAGGCATACTCGGTATACGACGGCAAGGCGGCCGGATACAACAAGACAGCCATGAACGCATCGCGCAACAACGACACCCTGCTGCTGCAGGACCTGGAATCGGAGCAGGACGCCATAAGGAGCGAGAGGGTGGCATTCCAGAGGTCGTTTGTGCAGAAATACACAGACCACCCCATAGCGTGCTACATAATCAGCAGCCACCTGATGTATGACCTGAGCCCGCTGGAGCTGGAGGCGCTGATGGACTCGATACCGCCTGCCAACCGCGCCAACAAATACTACAAATCGGCCGAGCGCCGCCTTGCCCAGCTGAAATCGCCCATGTATGCCGACAGCTGCGAATATGAGAGGATTTCCAGGCTGATGCGTATCAGCTGCAATGTATCAGCTGAAAAAACGACATCAGCTGAAAAAATGATAATACAAGCCGCCACACTGCTGCAGGGCAAGCCGTATGTGGCCGGCACACTGGACAACGGCGCAGATGAGAGGCTGATATCGGACATGTATCAGCTGGACTGCGTAACATTCCAGGAGACTTGCCTGGCGCTTGCAAGAGACGCCATGGACCCCGAGCCGGGTTTCCAGAACTTCAGGCGCCACCTGGAGAATATCCGCTACCGCAACGGCAGGAACACCGGATACGCATCGCGCCTGCACTACTCCACCGACTGGATTCTGGACAACACACGCCGCGGAAACGCCAGCGACATTACCCCAAGCCTGGGCGGAGTGAGGATGACGGGCGCCATAAACTTCATGAGCACCCACGCCGACAAGTACAAGGCGCTGGTGGAGGAGCCGTCGCTGGTGGATTCCATGAAAATCCGCGAGAAGTACCTGACTGCCAACCATGTAACCTACATACCCAAGGCACAGATAGACCGCCACGCCGGAGAGATAGAGTCGGGCAGCCTGATATTCATAGCCACCGCCATACCGGGCCTGGGATACTCGCACGTGGGCATTGCTTACAACGACCAAGGCTGCCTGAGGATGATGCACGCATCGTCGGTGGAGAAAAAGGTGTCCACCACACAGGGCTCGCTGCAGGAGTATCTGATGGGGCAGAGCAAGGCCCTTGGAATCACGGTGCTGAAACCTTAGTAATTATTTAATATTTTTTTTGTGGATATTCAATAAAAAAATACTAAATTTGCGAAAATTAAAAATCACTTATAATTAAATATTAATACAATTATGGTATCATACAAAGAATTAGGCCTTGTAAACACCAAGGAAATGTTCGCAAAGGCTGTAGCTGGTGGCTACGCTATCCCAGCTTTCAACTTCAACACAATGGAGCAGATGCAGGCTATCGTAATGGCCGCTGTAGAGACAAAGTCTCCTGTTATCATGCAGGTATCTAAGGGCGCACGCAACTACGCCAACGGTACTATCCTCCGTAACCTCGCCAAGGGTGCTGTAGAGTACGCCAAGGAGCTTGGATGCGAGAATCCTCAGATCGTGCACCACCTCGACCACGGTGACAGCTTCGAACTCTGCAAGGACTGCATCGACAACGGTTTCTCTTCAGTAATGATCGACGGCTCTCACCTCCCATACGAGGAGAACGTTGCTCTCGCAAAGAAGGTTGTTGAGTACGCTCACCAGTTCGACGTAACCGTTGAGGCTGAGCTCGGCGTCCTCGCTGGCGTTGAGGATGAGGTCTCTGCTGCAGAGTCGCACTACACTCGCCCTGAGGAGGTTATCGACTTCGCTACCCGCACCGGTTGCGACTCTCTCGCCATCTCTATCGGCACCAGCCACGGCGCTCACAAGTTCACACCTGCACAGTGCAAGCTCGTCAACGGTGTTCTCGTTCCTCC
>JAZUEG010000490.1:0-6220 GCA_045640025.1 Bacteroidales bacterium | reverse complement strand
TCGCGCCACTCCTTGAGGTCCTCTGATACCTTCTTGGTCTTGTCGAACTCGCTCTGTGCGTTGGCGTAGCGGGTCTCAACAGAGAAGCCTCCGATATCCTGGCTCCAATAAGGAATGCCCGAGATAGAGAAGTTGAGGCCTGCTGTAATCTGGGCCTTGAGGTCCTCCCAGCGTGTTCCGATATCTCCTGACCAAGTGGCAGTTGAGTATCTCTGCTCGCCTGCGAAACCAGAGCGGGTGAGGAGGAACACGCGGTTGTTGTTGGGAGAGAAATCGTTGCCGAAACCTCTGTGGTCCCACTTGGCAGAGGCCTGGAGAGCCTTGGCGTCGTCCTTGCTGATACCCTGCCTCTCGATAGCGGTCTCGTATCCGCGCTGACCATCGTAGATAGCCTCGGCGTTTACGATAGAGTATGTGTTGAAGAACTCATCCGACGATCCAAACTCGGTAGGTCCGCAGAGTAGTTTTCTGTAATCCATTGGTGTACAGTCTCTAACGTTTGGCTCTGAGGCATCCATCCACCAGGCGTCCATACCTATACGGCCAAGTTTGTCGTAGAGCTGACGCCAGAAAATTTGACGTGCCTCAGGTGCGTAGGCGTCGTAGAAACCATAGCGGAATCCCCAGACATTAGGCTCGTAAGGGTTCTCAAGCCAGTCGCGCAGAGAGTCCTTTATAGACTGCTGATATATGTATCCCTTTGCGTCCAACTCCTTGAAATGCTCCACGTTGGGATAGAACTTGGGCCAGCAAGAGATCATAATCTTGGCGTTCATATCGTGGATATCCTGAATCATCTTTACGGGATCGCCGAAACGGTCAGGATCGAAATTATACGAGCCCCACTCGTTGAGGATCCAGTAGTTCCAGTCCATCACGATATTGTCGATAGGGAGTTTTCTTGAGCGGAAGCCCTTGAGAGCGTCCACAATCTCGTCCTGAGTCTTGTATCTCTCACGGCTCTGCCAGTATCCGAGAAGCCACTCAGGCATTATCTGAGCCTTTCCTGTAAGGGTTCGGTAGCCTGATATCACCTCGTCAGCATTGTCGCCGTCTATGAAATAGTAGTCCAACTGCTGGGTCATCTCGCTCCAGAACGAAAGTTTGTTCTGAGTAGCCTGATCCACAGGCTCCAACGCGCGCAGACCGCAGTAAGACTCGCCACCATCGGGAGCCCACTCAATGCGGATTTTGTATTTCTGACCCTTGTTGAGGTTTGCGCTGAACTTGCGGGCGTTGGGGTTCCAGGCTGTACGCCAGATCTTGCCGTCACGGCCCAGTTTGTCGGCCTCGTAAACGCACTTGCCGTCAATGAAAATATTCTGATAACCAGAGTAATAGTGGAGGAACTTGTACTCACCGCTCTCCTTGGGCTCTATCTCGCCCTCGATAACAACAGTGGAGTTACCGCCAAGCCCCTTTGGCAACAGACGGCCCACGGTCTTGTAGTCCTCGTAATAGATTGAGTCCTCGGCTCTTACGATAGGTTCCTGACCAGCAATATTGTATGTGCCAGTAAGCGCGCCCTCATTGCCGTCCTTGTCGTAGAGTTTGAAAATGTCCTTCAGGAAAGAGTAGCCCTTGGGGTTACCGAATCTCATAAGTGAGTATGAGTCAACGAGAACGCCGTAGTTCTTAGACGAAACCACAAAAGGAACCGACACCTTAGTATTATATTGGAAGAGTTCCTCGTTTTTGCCCTTGTAGTTCCAGTCGTCGGCTTGGTGCTGACCAAGACCGTAGAAAGCCTCGTCGTCGGGGCTCTCGAACACCTGGCTGATAGTCCAGCCCTCATAGTCCTTGTCGGTGCCGTTGGCGAGGGTCTGAGTCACCTTGTATTTCTCGAACTGCTTGCCACCGCCCTTCTGCTCCTGAAGGATTACGTTGCCGTTCTTGTCGGTGAAAATCACCTCGCCAGTAGAGGCCAACACATTAGCCCTCAGAGCGTTGGTGATTACCTTAATGGTATCGCCGTTCTGCTCCACAGAGTATTGTGGCTGAGACTTCTGATCCACGATAATCAGCGACTGAGGATCCTTGAATTGATTGTCCTTGGTAGCTGATACCTTGATAATCTTGTCGCCAACCACCTGAAGGCGAACAAGTTGAGGATTCTTGCCGTCGGCGTTCTTCACCTTCACGACAACCCCCTTATCAGTCTGCTGAAATCCCTGCCCGCCACCGCACGCCGTCAGCAACAAGCCCGAAAGCAACAGATAATGAAATCTATTTTTCATATAAATTTAGTAATTAGGATTATAAAAATAATTGGATTTGCAAATATAGGGAATAATTTTTAAAAATCGGATAATTATTTTTATATTTGTGCTATTAAATTTATTGAGGAAAATGGGAAGATTCATAAATCCAGGATACGAGGCTTTCGAAATGTCACGAAACTTTGATTGTTTTGTGGATAAGTCTATGCTATTGAGAGAGTTAAATAAATATGTAAACGGATTGAAACGTATGATATGCGTTTCCCGTCCCCGTCGTTTTGGCAAGACCATAATGGCGCAGGCTCTTAGTGCATATTACACACGCAACTGCGATTCGCGTGCGATTTTTGAGAGTTTGGAGTTCGGAAAGACCGAGAATTTCGACCAATATCTCAATAAATTCAATGTTGTAAAGATCGACTGCAACAATTTCTCGTCGTACGTAGGCAAGACAGGCGAGGATAGTTACGTGAATAAAATCAACTCCGAGGTAGTAAGCGAGTTCAAACACGAATTTCCCGAAATAGATTTCTCCAACTGTCCCCGCATTGCCGATTGCATAGGCAGGGTTCATTTGGAAACGGGTGTTCGTTTTGTTGTGATTATGGACGAATACGATCTTGAAGTCCGTATGGCCCAAGCCGAGCCACTTCATCAGGAATACCTTGATTTTTTGGTTTCCTTATTCAAAAACGACAACCTCTCGCCAGCCATAGCCTTGGCATATATCACTGGTATTCTGCCTATTGCAAAAGACAAGTTCCAGAGCAAACTCAATAATTTTGTTCAGAAGACAATGCTTGATTCCATTGGTTTCGAGAAATCATTTGGCTTCACCGAAGACGAGGTAAAATCCCTTTGCGACAGATTCGATATTGATTATCAGGAGTGTAAGCGTTGGTATCAGGGCTATGAGATTGAGGGTGTTTCAATCTTTAATCCCGAGGCCATAGTGCAGGTGAAAATGAGCCGTAAGTTCAAGAACCATTGGTCAGCCACAGGCAGTTACGAGTCGGTGAGAACGTATATTGATATGAACCTCGACGGCACCAAGGAGTCTATCGTGAAAATGCTGTCGGGCGAGAGAATTCCCGTTGACGTGGATTTTTACGACAATACGCTTGATAATTTCGAGGCCAAGGACGACGTTTTCACATACTTGATTCACCTTGGTTATTTGGCTTATGACGAGCAAACACAAATGTGTCATATTCCTAACCGCGAGGTCCGTGACGAGTGGGTAAAAGCCATCAAGAGAAATGGTGATTACGCCAATGTTATGCGTTTTGTAAACGAATCCGAGAATCTCCTGCAGGCCACAATCAACGGCGACGAGAATGCTGTGAGCACTTCCATAAAAGCCTCTCACGAATTGGTTTGCAACAATCTGAATTTCAACAACGAGGGCTCATATCAGTCAGCAATAATAATGGCATATTTCTATGCCAACTGCAAGTTCTCCATCTTTAAGGAACTTACAACGGGCAAAGGTTACGCCGACGTGGTTTTCGTTCCCTACGTTCCCAACCTTCCTGCAATTATAGTGGAACTGAAAAGGAATCAGTCAGCCGACACCGCCCTCACCCAAATACGCAGAAAGGAATATTTCGAGTCGTTGTGCCATTATCACGGCAACCTCCTTTTCGTAGGAATCAACTACGACGAAACCACCAAGGAGCACGAGTGCAAGATAGAGAGGTTTGTGAAATAAAAACAAAAGATTCCCCGCTTCCGTCATTCCGACGCGAAGCGAGGAACCTCATCCTTCTTTACTTCTTCGAACTAATCCTAATCACACCATTCTTGGCTTTGGGGCCGTACTTTTCGCTCATATCGCCATCAATTATTTCCATTTTGCGAATCTTGGTTCGGTCGATTTGATCGAAAGAACTTTCCTTGCCGTCAATTAAAACCAACTTATCGGGCGAAGGACCAATAATTCTTTTGCCTGTAGCTGACGATTTAACCATAGCGTCTGTCAAATCCTTGTTCATTTTTTCCAACATCTCAATATGCTTCGCCTCAGTCGCCATTTCCATCATATTGAGCACAATGTCCTGAGCCTTAGACACATCATCATTCAGGTTCTTGCAAATAGCATTCACAGCGATCTCAACGGCCGATATCGGGGCCTGAGAAGTTGGATCCTGCTTGTACTTATCTCGGAAAAAACTGAGCCTCTTGATTATATCACTGTCAGGATTGCTAAGTTCCAAATGGTTCACCAACTGCTCCGAGGGCAAAAGGCCGTCCTTATTTGGCTTGTACTCAATGATATAGACCACGCCATCCAACATCCCCGAAATATCCTTGGATTCCACCGCGGCCACGTGGCGCGCCTCGTCGTTGCCCTCCACAAGCACCATCGTGAGCGATTTTGTGGAGTCGTTGCCCAAAAACACGCTCTTGTCTTCGGCGTACTTCACGTCGTACCTTACCTTGGGCGCGCCCTGAGACTCCGAGTTGGCCATAATCACCAAATTGTTGTTGCCCCTGTCCTCGTTGTAGCCAGTCTTCACGGCGCTCTCGAAACGGGATTTTGCGCCCGCGTCGTTGATAACGATATGCACCTTGCGGTACTTGTACCAACTTTTCGACCCCGTCTCGTTGTTGGTGTTCTCGGTCTTCACGTCGCTCACCAGGGTTATCTGCTTGTCTCTGAGAGCCGTAGTCAGTCTTTCGCCCAACTTCGTTCCCTGACCGTAACCGCTTAATGCACAAAGCATAAGCGCCAAAATTGCAAAAAATGTGTTCTTCATAGATACTAATTTTTATAGTGAAACAATAAAAGTGTTTTGATCTTCCACAAACTTGTCGGCCTCCTCCTCCAGGGCCATCACGTCATATTCCAACATCAGCCTCTCCACCTCTTCCCGCAGTTCGTCGTCCTCAATTTCGGCCACTCCCTGTTGGAAAATCTCCACAGTGGTTTTGGGCTCTGAGAACTCAGTTTTATTGGTATCCGCTCCCATAAAAACCCTGATACCAAGCAATATAGCCACCGAGGCCGCCGACAGCCAAAGCAGTTTCAGCACCTTGGGCTTTTGTTTTTTGGTGGGGCTGATACATACCTTTTTCCGTGCAAACCCGCCCAGCATTATCGCCAAATCCTCCCACTCGGGCGGAATTTCGGTCAGGTTTGCGAAACATTCCTGCAATTCCTTCTCCTCGGCCTCGCTTGCCGAAGCCTCCAGGAATTTGTCTATAAGATTCTGAATATGAGTGTTTTTGTTCATTTCCGTAATTGATTAATGTTTTTAAGCATTTGCATTCGAGCCTTCGAGAGCAGTCCCCTCACCGACGATTCTGTGGTATCGAGAACCTTGGCTATCTCCTGAAACTCCATTTCCTCTATGTTCCTCATCCTGAGCACCGTGCGCCAGTTGTAGGGGAGCATTTCGAGAGCCTGATTGAAAATCCGCTGATTCTCGTCTTCCTCCATTTTCAGGTCGGGAGTATCAGAAGTCCCTAACGAAGCGAGATAGTCGGGCAGGTCGCCGTCGTCGTCGCTGTCGGCAATCGTCTGAGCCCTCGGAATCCGCTTCTCGTCCCTCAACTTATTGAGGCTGAGGTTCCTTGATAGCGTGTTGGCAAACCCGAGAACCCTCGGCGACCCGAGATCGAGACTTCCGCGCGCCTCCCAGAGTTTCAGCATTACCTCCTGAGCCACGTCCTCGGCCTCCTCGCTGTCTTGCAGGATCGAGAGCGCCCTCCTTACGGCCACCTGCCGAAGTTCCTTCGCTGATTGTATGAATAATTTGTTTTCCATTTACTGATATTACACAGGGATTCCGATTTCGCTACGCAAAAGTGAGAAAAAATTTCTCCGTACAGGGGTAAAAACAAAACATACAAAACGCCATTTTCACAAACCGCTAAAAACCACATACTTACACCACAATCGCGGTTACTTCAAAAAGTACAAAACCTTTAATTTGCTTCAATTGGCGTGAATTATTGATAAACCTTGCTTTAACTGCGGTTTTATTGCGGTTTAAGAA
>JAZUEG010000489.1:0-5537 GCA_045640025.1 Bacteroidales bacterium | reverse complement strand
GCCGATGTGGCAGGTGATGAGCTTAGAGTTGTTGTAATCGAGACCGAGCAACTCGCAGGCACGCTTAGAAACGTATCTGTGGCTAGAGCCGTGGAAGCCGTAGCGACGGATGTGGAGCTTTTCATAGAGCTCGTAAGGAATAGCGTACATGTATGCGTAGTCTGGAATTGTCTGGTGGAAAGCTGTATCGAATACTGCTACCTGTGGCAACTCTGGGAGGATGGCCTTGATGGCGTAGATACCCTTGAGGTTGGCCTTCTGGTGGAGAGGTCCGAGTGGAGCAAGCTCCTCGATCTTGGCGATAACATCGTCGTTGATGAGAACAGACTCCTTGAAGATCTCGCCGCCATGCAATACACGGTGACCAGCAGCGTCGATCTCCTTCAATGAAGCGATAACGCCAGTCTTGGAATCTGTCAAAGTATTGAGAACGAGCTCGATAGCCTCCTTGTGGTCGTTCATGGCCTTCTCGATCTTTACCTTAGGCTCCTCACCCTTCTGATGCTTGAGGAACGAGTCAGCCATACCAATCTTCTCTACACCGCCCTTGGCGAGTACTGTGTCGGAAGTCATATCAAAGAGCTGATACTTCAAAGAAGAGCTTCCGCAATTGATAACTAATATCTTCATTTTTTATATACCTAAAATTGCTTTTTTGTTGCCAGCTACGCTGGCTCTTTATAACACGAATTACCATGAATTTACACGAATTATCCATAAATTTTTATTAGAGTAATTTATGATAAATTTATGTTAATTCATGATAATTTATGTTTTGGAAAAAATACGCGTTGGAATTGCATTCGTAATTACTTAGCGGCGGCCTGGAGAGCTGTGATGGCTACCATGTCGATGATGTCCTCTACGAAGCAGCCACGAGAGAGGTCGTTTACTGGAGCGGCCATACCCTGGAGGATAGGACCTACTGCGCTGGCGCCAGCGAGACGCTGAACGAGCTTGTAACCGATGTTGCCAGCCTCGAGACATGGGAATACGAGTACGTTGGCCTTTCCTGCAACCTTGCTGCCTGGAGCCTTGAGGTCTGCAACCTTCTGTACCATAGCTGCATCGGCCTGGAGCTCACCGTCGATGTCGAGCTCTGGAGCAGCTGCCTGAGCGAGCTTTGTAGCCTCTACAACTTTGTCAACGGTCTCGTGCTGAGCAGAACCCTTTGTAGAGAAGCTGAGCATAGCAACCTTAGGATCGATACCAGCGAGAGCCTTGGCTGTCTTGGCAGAGATAACTGCGATGTCGGCGAGCTGCTCGGCTGTTGGGTCGATTGTTACTGCACAGTCGGCGAAGAGGAATACGCCGTCCTGACCATAATCCTTGTTAGGAACAACTACAACGAAAGCGCCAGAAACGGTCTTAACGCCGGGAGCTGTCTTGATGTACTGGAGAGCTGGGCGGATTGTATCAGCTGTAGAGCAGATAGCGCCAGCCACCATACCGTCGGCGTCGCCAGCCTTAATCATAAGTGTACCAAGGAAATAAGGGCTTTCGAGCTGCTTGAGAGCCTTCTCAACAGTCATACCCTTTGCTGCGCGGATCTCAGCCATAATCTCAGCATACTTCTGCTTCTTGTCACAGGTCTTTGTATCAACGATAGTGGCCTTGCAGATGTTGTTGAGACCCATAGCCTTAGCGTTGGCGGCAATAGTCTCAGGGTTACCGATGAGCACGAGCTGGGCAATTCCCTCACCGAGGATAACGTCAGCAGCCTTCAAAGTGCGCTCTTCCTCGCCTTCAGGCAAAACAATTCTCTTGTTAGCCTTCTTGGCATTTTCTCTCATTTGTTCCAATAATGTCATGGATATCAGTGTTTTAACGTTAAATATCTAAAATTAATCAAATGCAAAGGTAATAATATTTTTTGTATGCAGCGTATTTTTTTTCCAAAATTACCGAAAAATTATTCTTTCTTCTCCTTGTTCTTTCCCTTAAACTTGTACGCCAGCCTCAGCAACGCATACGAAGGAATCACGTTGGTGACCTCTTCGGAGCGGCCCTGGGCGTTCACGTAGTAGCGGACGTTGGTGAGGTTGTGCAGGAGGTCGAAGGCATCCACCGACAATACAAAATTGCCCTTGCATATTGGACGCGAGAGCCTTGTATTAAGCACCAGCTCATTGGTATTCATGTAGGAATCGCTGTAGCCACGGCGCGAGTACATTGTAAGGTCGCTGGAGAACTGAATCTTCCACGGCATCCTGTACTGGAGACTGATTCCGTAATTGAAGTCATAGACATTGATAGTCTGGAAATTGGCATTCTCGCTCGATGAGTTTCTGTAGTCAAGCGCGGCCTTTAGTCCAATTTGGAAATCAGAGGAGAACTTCAAGTCGAATGTCAGGGTATTGCCGAGCACATTAGTTCCCACCTCCTGACGCAGTGGCGTATCCGTGGTGCTGGTGTAGTCTACGCTGTTGGTGTAGCTGTAGCGGGTTCTGTAGCCAATCACGTATTTCTGGGTGGAATCTATTGGAATGCTGATGCCTGCATTTCCGTCGATATTCCAGTTGCCGTTTACGTTGATAGGTGTTACGGTGCTGATGCCTGTTGCCCTATCGTAAACTGTGGCCATTACGGTTGCGTTTTTGTTCACATTGCCGCTGATGCTGCTCGAAAACTGGAAACGGCCCTTGTATCTGTCCTCATACATAGCGCTGTAATAGTGGTATGTGGAGTTGTCGAGGTTTGGGTTTCCGCGTCTTATGTAGAGGGGATTGCTGTTGTCCACGATATCCATGAGATAGCTTACGTTGGGCATGCTCTTGCTGATATTGTAACTGGCATATATGTGTAGTCCCCTTTTATGATTGGAGCCGTATATTGTGATACCCGGTGTAAAGTACTGAAGCCTGCGGTCAATGGCAGTATCTACAGATGCTTTGCGGTATTCTATGTCCTCGTTTTGCAGGTGGTGTTCCAGAGAACTATTAAATGAGATATACATGCCATTCTTGAAAGAGTTGAAATATCCGTAGCTTAACGAATTTTGGTGGTTATGTGTTTTGGTATCCGAATATTCGCTGTTGTTCTTGTCAAGTGTACTCAGCAGCTCCACCTCCGATGGCAGATAGCCTATTGGATGGCTGAAGTCACTGAAACCATCCAGATAATGCAGCTGATACAGCGACCTGTTGGATTCCGTTTTGTAGTTGTATAAATTGTAGCGGTAGGAGATGGTGTGCTTATCGTCTTCGTCCAGAGAATAATATACACCTCCCCCTATATGTGTCTTCAGGTTCTTGTATATATTGTTATTGTAGCGGTTCAGCTTCTGGTCAGCATTGCTGTTTCCATTGGAAAACTCCAGGTTGTAGTGGCTGAAGTCAGGAGTGGCCTGGTTGCTGTATTCACCACTTCCTCTTAATGAAAAGGAGAGCTTGTCGTTGTATCTTGGACCAAAATTCACATCGCCGTAGCATCTGGTATTCAGGTCGTGGCCCTCGCCGTGGCTGCGGTTGATGGTCCTGTTGATGGAATATCGGCGCAGAAGATCCCCGGCCATCGGGCTCATGATGCTATCGACCCACTGCCTGCCCCACTGCTCGCGAACGTCGCTGTCGAGTATGGCCGATGCGTTGCTGCTGTTGTTGCAGAACTTGCGGTAGTTGAACTGCGGTCTCAGATATGTATAGATCCCCTTGAAAATGCCCAGCACGGGTTTCTTGTACTCCTGATATCTTAACTCATGTTCTGATTTCACCTCATAGTTGTAGCTTGTTCGGCTGTTTACAGAGCGGCTGAATGTGTTGCCGCCATCCAGGAAGCTCTCGCCGTTGTTTGTAGTATGGTCGGTGGCCTCAGAATACCCAAATGTAGTGGTTCCACTGTAATTCTTGGTGTCCTCGGTGTTTTTCTTACTGGCCGACATTCCCACGAAATACGATTCCAGAAGGCCTGTGCTTTGCTGAAGCGGTGTCCAGTCGCCCTGCTCGCCGGGATTGCGTCGGTCGTTGAGGTTGTTGGCGTTTCCGAAAAACGAAAGACGGCCACGGTCGGAGAATCTCGACATGAAGACCCTGCCCATGAATCTGTCGGCCTTGAATTTCTCCACATCGTACATCGATGCGCCCACGCCGGCTTCCATGTTGCCTATCCAGCCCTTGGCATATTCCCGTTTCAGCTTCACATTCATTACAATCTCCTTTTGGGCGGTCTTCTCCTTCGAAGTGCCGCGCGCGTCCTTTGGGGTCTGCTCGCTTACGCCTATGTTTTTCACCATATATGCTGGAAGGTTCTGCAGGAATAGCTCCTTGTCCTGGCCTATCAGCTCCTGGCCATTCAGCTGAAGCTCATCCACCTGACGACCATTCACCGAGATCTGGCCGTCAGAGTTCATCTCCACTCCGGGCAGCTTCTTTATGAGGGCGTCCAGCATCGATCCATCAGCCATATTGAAGGCCTGGGCATCGTAAACGAGGGTGTCGCCGTTCATGTAGAATTTCAGACGCGTGGCGGTCACGGTTACCTCACCCACCTCCACCTCGTCCATCTGCTTCTCCTTTTGCAGATAGATGGTGGGCAGATAGCGGTACTGCTCGTTCTTGTGGAATTTCTCGATATTGAAATCCACATACTTGGTCTTGTAGCCGGGAGCGGCAACCCTGAAGGTATATTTGCCGAGTTCAGAAACCTCGTAGTCGAAACCGGAATGTCGGCGGTCGTTCCATACATTGGTCCAGAATTCTGCCGTATCGATGCAGCGTCCATCTCTGATAACCTCCACAAAGGCGGTATCAGGCCCCTGCTGAGAGATAAAATCCACCAAATCGCCCACCACTTCAAGTTTGTAGGTCTTGGTGCTGTCTTTCTGTTGCGCCATACACACGGCGCCGCAAAGTGTCAAGCACAATGCGAGAATAAATGTTTTCATGTTATTTTTTAGTGTTTATTGTATATTTTTTTTGTAGCTGATACACTACTATTAAAATCGTTGCAAAGGTATATAAAAAAAGCTGATAGGGAAATGTTTGTTGGGGATTTTAGTTTTTTTTAAGATTAGGTGCTGAAGATTGATTCGTGATTATTGATGTCCGAATGATTAATTTCCGATTATTTTTCAGATGTAATTGAAATTTAATTGGCACGACAATATTATTTATTTGTTTATTAACCAAAATAGTTTTACATTTGCAGTAGTAAAATCAATGGGATATGCAGAGAGAACAGAACAAGGAACTTCTATATATGGACATCACAACCGATTTTGGATTCAAGAAATTATTTTCGGATCCTGAGGTTATGAAAAAGTTCCTCAACTTGCTTATACGAGAAGATGATAACAACATTGAGGTTCTTGAGGTTCAATATATCAATGTGGAAGACAGCGGGGCCATAAAAAGTGATTATGGAATCCGATATGATTTGCTCTGCAAGCTTAATACTGGCGAGGAAATAATAGTGGAAATGCAGAATCAGAAACAAAAACATTTTGAGGATAGGATACATTTCTACTTGGGCCGGGCCCTCGTGAAACAGGGCATGCAGGCAAAGGCCGCCAAGTCGGAGGCCAAGCGGTCTTAGGAAGA
>JAZUEG010000488.1:0-11484 GCA_045640025.1 Bacteroidales bacterium | reverse complement strand
GTGGTGATGTGATGCAGAAGGTAGCTGACGTGCTGGGCGGCGAGGCCGCCGCTCCCGATCCCAAGGTGGCTGTGGTGCGCTGTGGAGGTTCCATAGCATGCCGTCCCAAGACCAATAAGTACGAGGGCGCTGCCACTTGCGCCATTGTATCAGCTACATACGGCGGCGAGACCGGATGCGCGTTTGGCTGCATAGGCCTCGGCGACTGTGTGAATGTCTGCAAGTTTGGCGCATTGAGCATCGATGCTTCCACCGGTCTTCCAGTGGTAAACGAGGAGAAGTGTACAGCCTGTGGCGCGTGTGCCCAGGCCTGTCCAAAGATGGTGATAGAGCTCCGCAAGAAGGCTCTCAAGTTCCGCAAGGTTTATGTATCGTGCGTCAACAAGGACAAGGGTCCCATCGCCAAGAAGGCCTGCACAAATGCATGTATCGGCTGCGGCAAGTGCGTGAAGGCCTGCAACTTCGGCGCCATCAGGCTCGAGAACAATCTCGCCTACATCGATTCCACAGTCTGCAAGATGTGCCGCAAGTGCGTGGAGCAGTGTCCTACCGGCGCGCTCAAGGAGGAGAATTTCCCTCCCAGAAAGCCAAAGACCGAGGATGTGCCGCCGCAGGCCGAAAAAACTGTAGCTTGTCTCTATGGTTCGCCAAGCGCTAATTTCAAGCCTGTAGATCAGGACAAGAATCCTCAGCAGCCGACATCAGCTCCCAACTCCAACAATAATCAATCTAACGAACAGTAAGACATGGAATTAAAGACATTTAGCATGGGTGGCGTTCACCCAGCCGACAAGAAATTATCTGCAGGAAGTCCCATTCAGGCATTCCCTGTTCCTGCACAGGTTACCATTCCATGTGCCATGCATATTGGCGCGCCTGCCGAAATCGTGGTTGCCAAGGGCGACAAGGTAAAGGTGGGTACTCTCATAGCCAAGGCCAATGGTTTTGTATCAGCTAATATCCATTCATCCGTAAGCGGCACAGTGCTCAAGATAGAGCCGGTGGCCGATGCCAGCGGATACACCAAGATGGGTGTGGTAATAAAGGTGGAGGGCGATGAGTGGGAAGAATCCATCGACCGCTCTGCCGATATCAATTACAATGTGGACGCATATTCTCCAGAGGAGATCATCAACCTGGTACACGAGGCCGGTATCGTCGGTATGGGCGGCGCCACATACCCTACCAAGGTGAAGCTCTCCATCCCATTGGAGAAGAAGGCCGAGGCTGTGCTCATCAATGCCGTGGAGTGCGAGCCATACCTGACCGCCGACCACCGCGTAATGCTCGAGAAGGCCGAGGAGATGCTCATTGGCACCAAGCTCCTGATGAAGGCCGTAAAGGTGGAGCGCGCATACGTGGGCATCGAGAACAACAAGCCCGATGCCATAGAGAAGCTTACAGCCATCTGCGCCCAGAAATTCCCTGATATCACAATAGTGCCACTCAAGCTCCGCTACCCTCAGGGATCGGAGAAGCACCTGATAAACGCCATCATGGGCAAGGAGGTGCCATCGGGACGCCTGCCTATCGATGTGGGCGCAGTAGTGGACAATGCCGGCACAGCAGTGGCTGTATATGAGGCCGTTATGAAGAAGAAGCCTCTTATAGAGCGCGTGGTAACTGTTACTGGCGATTCGGTGAAGAACCCAAGCAACTTCATGGTGCGCATAGGTACTCCCATCCAGGAGCTTATCGACGCTGTGGGCGGTCTGCCAGAGGATACCGGCAAGATTATTTCCGGCGGTCCTATGATGGGAAAGGCCATCACTCGCACCGATATTCCTGTAGGCAAGGGTACATCGGGCGTATTGATGCTGCCCGATGATATGGCCCACAGAGGCAAGCTGGCCAACTGTATCCGCTGCGGAAAATGCGTGGATGCGTGTCCTATGGGTCTGGAACCGTATCTGCTCTCCATCTATGCCAAGAAACAGAATTTCGAGGAGTGCGAGAATAATCACGTAACCGACTGTATAGAGTGCGGATGCTGCGTTTTCAGCTGCCCAAGCAACCGACCTATCCTCGATTTCGTAAGATTCGGCAAGCAGAATGTGATGAAGATCATTCGCGCCCGCAATGCTAAAAAGTAAAAATTATTAATCAATAGAATAAAATGAGTAATTTGCTAACTATATCGCCATCGCCGCACGCCAAGGGCAAGGATACTGTCCAGAGCCTTATGTGGGGTGTGATTTTGGCTCTCGTGCCAGCGTTCCTCTTCTCGCTATATATGTTCGGAATAGGCGCGCTTGTTACAACTCTTGTTTCAGTGGGATTCTGTATGCTCTTCGAGTGGATTGTCACCAAGATTTTCCTCCATCAGCAGCATCACCTGCGCGACGGTAGCGCCATCCTTACCGGTATTCTCCTGGCATTCAATCTCCCGAGCAATATCTCCCCATTCATTGTGATGGTGGGTGCGGCTGTTGCCATCGGCGTGGCCAAGATGAGTTTCGGAGGCCTCGGCAAGAATATTTTCAATCCCGCTCTTGTGGGCCGTGTGTTCCTGCTGATATCTTTCCCAACACAGATGACCTCGTGGCCTGTGCCTATCGAGAGCCGTCTCCAGTATCTCGACGCCGTTACGGGCGCTACTCCTATGAGCCACGATATGCTCGGCAAGGCCGACGCCATGGATATGCTCTTTGGCGCTACCGGCGGATCGCTCGGCGAGGTGGCCGCTTTCGCACTCATCCTCGGCGGTATCTACCTCATCTGGAGGCGCATCATCACATGGCATATCCCGGTTTCGATAATCGCTACAGTGGCCGTGTTCACACTTACTGTTTGGCTTTTGGACGATGTTCCTGGTCACAATCCACTGTATCAGCTGCTTGGAGGCGGTCTGATGCTCGGCGCTATCTTTATGGCTACCGATTACGTGACATCGCCAATGAGCTCCACCGGCAAGATCATTTATGGTGTCGGTATCGGTCTCCTTACCGTAATCATCAGATTCTGGGGCAATTATCCAGAGGGTATGTCGTTCGCCATACTTCTGATGAATGCCGTTACACCTTTAATTAACATGAAGTTTAAACCTACCCGTTTCGGCGAGTCTAAAAGCAGATAATCATGATAGATAAGAAAAATCCCACCATTTTTCAGATGATAATTGTGCTGCTGGCTATCGCAGTGGTTTGCTCGGCCGGTGTGGCCGCTGTATACAATGCCACCAAGGATACCATAGCAGCGCAGAAGGCTCAGAAGGAGCAGGAGGCTCTCAAGCAGGTATTGCCTGAATACGACAACAACCCCGTGGCCGACAAGATAATGCTTGACGGCGATATCGAGTGTTTTGTGGCCAAGAAGGGCGACGCCGTTGTGGGCTATGCCGTAAAGGCCAGCAACACCGACGGCTACAACGGCCTCGTGGAGGTGCTCACCGGTTTCCAGCCTGATGGCGAAATCATCAACACTCAGGCCACTGTACTGGCTGAGACTCCGGGTCTGGGACAGAAGGCCGTGGAGCCATTGTTCCACGATCAGTTTGCGGGCAAGAATCCTTCTACCTACAATCTCACAGTGAAGAAGGACGGCGGCGATGTGGACGCCATCACTGCGGCCACCATTACATCGCGCGCATACAGCAAGTGCGTGGCCACTGCCTACAATGCCCTGATGACACATCTCGGCGGCGGCGCCAACGCCAATACCGGTGCCACCACATCAGCTAACTAAAAGTAATTGAAGTGATTGAAGTGATTGATTATTCAACACTTCATGATTTCAACACTTCAACATTTCAACATTTCAACACTTAAAATGTTAAAATTGTCATGAACAAATTATCAATATTCACCAAAGGCCTCTTGAAGGAGAACCCCGCGCTGGTGCTGTTTCTTGGTATGTGTCCTACACTGGGCGTTACCACATCAGCTGTCAATGGCTTGGGCATGGGCCTTGCCACTACATTTGTGGTGCTGCTCTCCAACATGATAATTTCGCTTATCAAAAACCTGATACCCGACAATGTGCACATCCCTGCCTACATTGTGGTGATAGCATCGCTCGTTACTATATTGCAGCAGCTGATGGCGGCTTATCTGCCTGAGCTCAATGAGAGCCTCGGCCTCTTTATCCCGCTCATCGTGGTCAACTGTATAGTTCTTGGCCGCGCCGAGGCGTTCGCAAGCAAAAACGGCATTGTGGAATCCGCACTCGACGGCCTGGGCATGGGTCTCGGATTCACCATCGCGCTCACACTCTTGGGCGCCATCCGCGAGGTGCTGGGCGCAGGCTCCATCTTCGGTCTCAAGTTTTACGATGGCGATGGCATCATCGGCTTTGTGCTGGCTCCGGGTGCGTTTCTGGTGCTTGGCTACATGGTGGCCGGCTGTCGCCGTCTCAATAAGAAAATCGCTAAAAGCAAGGAGGAATAAGCCATGGATTACATATTTATAATCATTTCCGCAATCTTCGTCAACAACGTGGTACTGAGCAAGTTTCTCGGTATCTGTCCGTTCATTGGCGTATCCAACAAGGTAAGCACTGCCGCCGGAATGTCGGGCGCTGTGGCATTTGTGATGGTAATAGCCACATTGGTTACCTATTACATCCAGAAACTGCTCGTAAGCTGCGGCATCGATTTCATGCAGACCATCGCCTTCATCCTCGTAATCGCGTCGCTCGTGCAGATGGTAGAGATTGTGCTCAAGAAGGTGAGCCCGGCGCTCTATCAGAGCCTCGGCATCTTCCTGCCGCTCATCACCACCAACTGTACAGTACTCGGCGTGGCCATCGAGGTGGCCGGCAAGGCTACCTACGGACCTGCCGAGGCGGCCGTATACGCCTTTGCCAATGCCATAGGCTATGGCCTGGCGCTCACAATATTCGCCGGTATCCGCGAGCAGATGGAGCTCAACGACGTGCCTGAGGGCATGAAGGGCGTGCCTATCGCCTTCATCACAGCAGGCATACTCGCCATGGCTTTCATGGGATTTGCCGGCCTGGCATAGCGCTCACGCATATACATAGCCAAGTATTATGAATGGTTTCAGCTGATAAAACGCCATCAGCTGAAACCATTTTTTTTATTGTATCAGCTAATGACGAGATAATACGAAAAACTTGTATTATCACCTTTTTTTTATATTTTTTTGTTTACTTAAACATTAGTTAACATATTTTAGTTAATTTTGCAATGATAAAAAGTAATAACTATTTTCAGTATTTTTAATATTACAATTATGAACAAAACAAAGCTAATAATGTTTTTCCTGCTTTTGTTTCTCGGTGTTGGCAACGCGCTGGCACAGAAGACAATATCAGGTAAAATTACTGGAGAAGACGGCGAGCCGATACCAGGTGCCTCGATAACCGTCAAGGGTACCACAACGGGTACTATCTCCAGCTACGACGGAACCTATATTCTCACGGTTCCGCAGAACACCAAGAGCGATACTCTCCAGTACTCATACATCGGTATGGAGACTGTGGCAGAGGCCATCAACGGACGCACCACCATTAATGTAACCCTCTCTAACAGCGACGTGGCTGTCGACGAGGTTGTGGTGACAGCTCTCGGCATCTCCAAGAATCAGAAGGCTCTCGGCTATGCCGCCACCAAGGTTTCGAGCGACGAGATCGCCATCAGCAAGAATGCCAATGTGATGGGCGCTCTCTCTGGCAAGGTGGCCGGTGTGGATATTATGGGTAATGCAGGTCCTGGATCATCGCAGAACGTAATGATCCGTGGAGCCGCATCTCTCTCCAACAACCAGCCTCTCTACATCGTGGATGGTGTGCCTCTCATCAACAAGCAGGTGACCACCGGCGACAACCTCAACTACAACACCGATATGGGTACCGGCCTCAATGCCGTAAACCCCAACGACATCGAGTCTATGACAGTGCTCAAGGGCGCCGCCGCTACTGCTCTCTATGGTAGCCGTGCCGCCAATGGTGTTATCATGATCACCACCAAGAGTGGTTCCAATACCAATGGCCGTCTCAACATCGACTACGATGGCAATTTTGCCGTAGAGCGTGTGGGATATATCTCAAAGGCTCAGGATATGTTCGGTCAGGGCTGGTATGGAATGTTCTCCCGCGAGGAGAATGGTAACTGGGGTCCTGCTTACACCAATCAGCCTCAGCCTTGGGGCTACACCATCGACAATCAGCAGCAGGTGGCCAATTACTCCTTCCTCGACACAAGACTCCGCGATTTCTACGAGCTGGGATTCAACAACTCTCACTCGCTCTCTCTCAGCGGTGGCAATGCCACTACTAATTACTATTTCTCGGTGGCCAACGACAGCGAGAATGGCGTAATTCCCGGCGACCACGATACTTACAATAGAACCACATTGTCAACAAGGGGTTCCCACAAGTTCAACAGGGTTAAGATTACCACTTCTGCCAACTTCAGCAACGAGAAGACTCTCGCAATCCCTTCAGGTCAGGGTGCTTCCATCATCAAGGCTCTTTGGGATTCTCCAGCCAACATCTCTCTCGTTGACCTCAAGGATATGGACAACAAGTTCAACAAGAACGACAACTACTTCACCCCATTCGGATACAATCCATATTACGTAATAGAGAATTTCGTGGCTGAGCAGCACCGCAACAAGCTCTATGGCAAGGCTCAGGCTGACGTGGATATCTGCAAGGACCTCAAGCTCACTTACCGTTTCGGTGGCGACGTGGAGAACTCAAAGACCGATTCCAAGCGTAATTCCATCAAGTTTACCCCAGGCTCTGTCCAGGATGGTCTTGGCACTGAGTACGATGGTTATTACAGCCAGATCAAGCGTACACGCTACGAGATCAATAATGATGTATATCTCAGCTACAACAAGGCTATCAACGATGATTTCAACATAAGCGCCATAGCAGGTTTTTCTGCTCAGGAGGAGGGCTACAACTACATGAATGCCGAGATCTCCAATCTGGTGCTCGAGGGATTCTACGATCTCACAAACTCTACCGCCGATCCTTCCACTGACCAGTACCACACCAAGGTACGCCGCCTGGGTGTATATGCCAATGTGGACCTCGACTACAAGAGAATGCTCTATCTCACTCTCACCGGACGTAACGACTGGTCGAGCACATTGCCTGTCGACAACAGGAGCTACTTCTATCCTGGTGTTACACTCTCATGGATCTTCACTGAGCTTGGCAACGATGGCAAACTCGGTCCTCTCACATTCGGTAAGGCAAGAGCCTCTTACGGTATGACCGGTAAGGATGCTTCCGCATACTATGTATATGATTATTACCTGAAGGCATACGCCGCCAACTACGGTTACGGCAGTGTGAACTATCTCGAGTTCCCTCTCGCAGGCAGCAACTCTTGGGCTGTATCCAATACAATGGGTAATCCTAACCTGAAGCCTGAGCTCACCACCGAGTACGAGTTTGGTCTGGAGCTCGTATTCTTAAACGGCAGGTTTGGTATCGATGGCGATTTCTACAACAAGTTCACAAAGGACCTCATCAACGGTATCTCCCTCGACAACTCTACCGGATATACTTACACTTACGCAAATATCGGCGACATCCGCAACAAGGGTTACGAGCTCAATGGCTTTGTATATCCTATCAAGGCCAAGGACTTCAACTGGAAGATCTCAGCCAACTTCTCTCAGAATTTCAACAAGGTGGAGGACCTCATGCTCGATGAGCTTTACCTCTCTGGATATTCGGGATGTGGCATCTATGCTGTAAAGCGTGAGCCTGTAGGCCAGTTCAAGACCAATGTGGCCCGCAAGGTAAAGGACGAGAAGGGTGCGTCTCACGTAGTAGTGGACAACACCGGCAACCCACTTGCATCGGTACTTACCGAGTATGTGGACAAGGATGTGAACGAGAAGTTCCGTCTTGGCTTTACCACAAGATTCGAGTACAAGAACTTCAGCCTTGAGGGCACATTCGACTACCACCACGGTGGCTACATCTACTGCCATACCAAGGAGTATCAGGGATGGACTGGCTCAGGTCTCGAGACTGTAGTAAACGACCGCAACCCATACGTGATCCCAGGCTCTGTAGTTGAGGTTAAGAGCAAGGACGACGCCGACTTCGAATACGACGGCGTATTCTATGCTGAGAACATGAATTCGGTAAGCAACTACAACAAGATGCTTCACACATTCTATTCCGACGGAGGTGTGGATAAGACCAACGGTTTCATAATCGACCGCTCTTACCTCAAGCTCCGCAATGTGTCGTTCTCTTACACAATGCCTGCAAGGATTGTATCACGCATGAAACTCCAGAAGGTGGCATTCTCCCTCACAGCTTCCAACATCCTGCTTTGGACTCCCAAGGAGAACTCTTATATCGATCCTGAGTGTACATCATTCGATACCGGTATTGGCGCCAAGTTCGGTGAGTACTTCACCAATCCTACCAACCAGGTTTATACATTTGGCGTGTCGGTTGGATTCTAGTAGTTTAACTTTAATGATTTAGAACAAGATGAAACTAAATAACATATTCTTGGCTTCTGCAATGGCTGCCTCGGTGCTCAGCACCGGATGCAGCGATTGGCTGGATATCAATCACAACCCCAACTATCCTGAGCAGGTGCCTACCGAGCAGATGCTTCCAGGTATCGAGGTTGGCGCGGCTTATACCGTTATGAGCTGGGACTTCCTTTTCTATGCCGGCGTACTCAATCAGTACATTACTCAGAAACCGGGTGCCTCTCAGTTCAAGGAGGTAGAGCAGTTCCACAAGGTGGAGTGCGAAATCACATACCGCAACATCTTTACAAGTCAGCTTCTTGAGGCCAAGTCTCTCAAGGAGTCGAAGAACGAGAACTCTCTCTATGCCGCCATCTCCGAGCTAATGAGCATTTACGATTGGCAGGTGGCCGTGGACACATGGGGCGCCTTGCCATACAGCGAGGCCCTCAACCCATTGATCCTCGAGCCCAAGTTTGATGACGACAAGGCTATCTACGCCGACCTCCTCAAGAGAATCGATGTGGTTATCAACAACTTCGCCTCCAATTATTATGTAAGCGACATTCCATCTAACCTCGATTACATTTTCGGTGGCGATGCTGAGGCCTGGGCACAGTTTGCCAATTCGCTCAAGCTCCGTATGATGCTCCGTCTCGTGAATACCAATATGACTGACTACGCTTCAATAAAGGCTTTTGCCGACGGCGCCAAGTTCCTCGAGACTACCGCGATGCTCTCGGAGAATGTTTGGGAGCAGAAATCAGGCAAGATGTATCCGCTCGATGAGTACGAGAATGGTCAGTTTGCCACTCTCAACGTAGTGCCAAGCGCTTCCATCGTAAAGTATATGGAGTCTGACTCTCGTCTCGCCATGGTGTTCACCAAGGTGGAAGACGCCTTTGCTCCTGTAGTACAGGGTGCTTACGATCCTGAGTCGTCAAGCGCCAAGTACTCTAAGCTTGTTCCTGCCAAGAAGCACATCCCCCTCATCTCTACATGGGAGATCTACTTCGATCTCGCTGAGGTTGCCCTCATGACCGGCGACAATGCCAAGGCCAAGACCTATTACGAGAAGGCCGTGGACGAGAGCTTCGCTTACTGGGGACTCTCTGCCGAAAGCGCCAAGTCTGAGGTTTACGATGGCGAGTCCGCATACGCAGTCCTCTCCGGCGACAAGGATGCCGACTTCAAGACCATCAACCTCCAGAGATGGGCATCATTCCTCATGACTCAGCACAGCGAGGGACTCTTCAACCGTCTCCGCTCAGGATATCCTGAGTATGCTCCTGAGGCTGAGCTTGCCGACCTGAAGGCCAATTTCCCTGTAGGCAGCCTTACATGGCCTATCTGCAAGGTGTCCACCACCGAGCCTTTCGCATCGATGGCTTATCCTCAGGACTATGTGTTGGCGCTCAACCACAACGCAAATCCTCAGAAAAAGGATATGGCTGTAAAGCTGTTTTGGCAGAAGGGCTTCACTAAGTAATATTCCAACCATTTAATATAGAATAAAAGATGAAGAAACTATATATTTTGGCTATGGCTGCATTGTCGCTCTTCGCAAGCTGCGACAAGGAGTCAGAGGACAATTCCTTCGTTACCACATACGCCAATATTGAGATGAATGGCGACGAGCTGATGATGGTGCAGAAGGGCTCCGATTTCAAGGATCCAGGTTGCGTGGTTACCATAGGCGGCGAGAAGGTGGATTACGAGACTTCAGGCTCTGTGGATGTAAACCAGGGCGGTCTCTACGAGTTGTCTTACTCCAAGACCAATGCTGACGGCTACACCTCCACAGCAACACGTCAGGTAATCGTATACGACTACGACAATATGGAAGGTCTCTATGAGGTGACCACCGTACGTCCCGGCAAGGATCCTGTACACGCTACCATCATCATTGCCGACCTTGGCAATGGCTACTATTCGTTCACTGACTTCCTGGGCGGCTATTACGCACAGGGCGCGGGCTATGGCGCCAACTATGCCGCCGTCGGTATGGCCCAGGTGGACAAGAGCACTGGCGTATGGACCATCTCTCTCGGAGACAATGGTTACGGTGCTGTAGCAGGATGGGGCGATTACATCACTTCCTGCGATGGCACTTTCGATCCTGATACCAAGGTGTTCGAATTCAAGACTATGTATGCAAAATATGAATTCAATGTAACTAATGCAGAGTAAACCCATTAAAAACTGAAACGAAATGAACATTAAGTCAATTATAACAGTAGCAGTACTCGCAGCATCAGCAGTATTCGCCTCCTGCGACAACGAGCCCGATCTTTACGCTCCACAGACCAAGGATTTCTGCGGTCAGTGGGTATGCACTCTCGAGATAGGTGGCGAGGTAGAGGCAGAGGGCGTTAATGTGCTCACATACAATACCGCCGCCGATGACGACAATATCTGGGTATCTGATCAGGAGTACATTGGTTTTACCGACAAGGCCAAGGCTGTGGATTTCGACGCCATAAAGTTCGCAGGCGAGACTGTGGAAAACGGCCAGATATTCCGCAACGCCGTAAAGGTGCGCCCTCAGGAGCTCACCGGCGAGGCTATCCTTGCCGACAGCATCGACTTCGTCTTCAAGTACGATGACGGCGAGCATCAGTTCGACATCCATTACCATGGATACCGTTACACCGGCTGGGAGGATTACATCGACTAATGCTCCCATTGCCTGAAGGCAATACCTTATAGCAAAATCCCAACGCGGCAATTTTCCTCATTCAGGAAGATTGCCGCGTTTTTTTATGAAAAAAATCCGCTAAAAATGCTAAAAATTCTTAATAAAAAATTAATTTTGCAGAGCGGAATTATGCGTTTTTCAGGTAGCTAATATCAAAAAAAATTGCTAATTTTGCAGTTCAAGAAAATCAACAAACTTATATATTGATTATGTCAAAAGTCATAAAACTAAAACAAGGCTTGGATATCAACCTTGCAGGTGAGGCTTATAAGGCTGTGGCTCAGACCATTATGCCTACAGAGATCTCGCTCAAGCCATCTGACTTCGCGTGCTTTAAGCCGCACTTGGAGGTTAAGGTGGGCGACAAGG
>JAZUEG010000487.1:0-12037 GCA_045640025.1 Bacteroidales bacterium | reverse complement strand
ATTCATCTGGTGGCCGTTGTAAAACTGTGCGTATCCGGCGCCCGCCATCATCATCAGGCAGGCAGCTAATAGCATTCTCAACAATATCTTCATGGCTTAGATGTTTTCCTTTTTCTGTTCGGGAATTACTAAATTTACTTCGTTGAAGGCGTAAGACTGCACCTCGTGGGTGGCCTCGTCCTCCAGCTGCAGGTATCCGTGGCTGTCCACATCGCGGATAATGCCCTTGAACACCTTGCCCCCGCTGCGGTATATCAGGGTGCGGTTCAGTCCCAGGAGCATGCTCTTGTATCTCTGCATGAGCGCCGGGGCATTCTTGCGCGATATGTAGTAGAGGCCCTCGCGTATCAGCGCCATCAGCTGCGAAAACTCCGCATCCAGGTCATACTGCCTGCCGGTCACAATAGATAGCGATGTGGGGTTGGGCAGATTCTCCGGGAATACGGTCTGGTTGATATTCACGCCCACGCCCACAATGCTGTATTTCACATAGTGGCCGCTCACCGAATTCTCTATCAGCATACCGCAAATCTTCTTCATGCCCACATACACGTCGTTGGGCCACTTGATGGATACATCCTCCACACCGCGGTCCATCAGATACTGCGCCACGGCCACCGATACGGCCTGCGAGAGCATAAACTGATTCTGCACCTCGAGCTTGGGCGGGAAAAACACATAGCTGAAAGTCAGGTTTTCGGCATTGGGCGAATACCACGTATTGCCACGCTGTCCGCGTCCGTCGGTCTGGAAATCGGCCCTTATCACAAAATCCTCCTTGGGAGCCACGCCATTCTGCAGCTGGCGCTGAGCCTCGCTGTTGGTGGAGTCTATTATCTTGTATTTTATCTCGTTGGTCATTTTGTTTTTTGTTTTTGTAGCTAATACATTATTTATTGTAGCCCCCTGGCCTCTCCTACCCTTATCCTTACGAGCTCTATCTTCGGCCCGGTCACCTGAATAATCTTGATGCTGAAAATTCCGTCGCGGAGCTCATCGTCCTTTCTCGGGAAATCCTCATTTAGCTTCAGGATATATCCGGCCAGAGTCTCATACTCGTCGGTCTTGGGAAGGTTTATCTTGTACTTGTCATTGATGTAGTCGATCTCCAGACGGCCCGCAAAAAGGTACTCGTTGGCCGATACCTGCCTCTCGGTGAGCTCCTGGCTGTCGTGCTCGTCCTCTATCTCGCCCGTTATCTCCTCTATGATATCCTCGGCCGTGAGCATTCCGGCAGTGCCTCCGTACTCATCTATCACTATGGCCACGCTCAGCCTCCGCTTTATGAATAGCTTGAAGAGCTGGTCGGCGGTCATGGTCTCGGGCACCTCTATCACCGGTGTAAGTATCTTGTGGATGGACTGCGGATGGTGAAAGAGCGAAATGGCGTTTACGTAGCCTAATACCGAATCTATCGACCTGTCGCATATCAGGATCTTGGAGAATCCGCTGCCGGCAAACTTCCTTACCAGCGCATCTATGCTGTCGGTGATATCGGCGTATACAATCTCGTTGCGCGGCACGAGGCATTCGCGGAGCTTTATGTTGGTGAAATCGAGGGCCTTGCGCAGGATCTTGAAATCATTGCTCCTGTAGTCGCGCTGATTGCCGGGAGCGGGATTGTTGTAGAATGGTATCAGCTCATAAAACTTGTCCTCGCCGCGCTTGTTGGCCCGGGCCACTATGGGGAACAGCACAATGTAGAGCCAGGGATATATGAAATTCGACATTGTGGATGCCATGGGCGAGAGCTTGCGCAGGGCCCAGTTGGCATTGCGCGCGAATATGGCCGATGGCACGGTCTTGAACAGCATGAGAGCACCCGTAACCAATGCCGCAAGTATCAGAATCCTGGCCATGACGCCGGAGCCGCCGCACAGCGACAATACGCCCAGCAGGCCTATGCCGAGCAGACACTCCGACACAATCTCTCCCGTATGCATCAAGGTAACGCAGAGCTCTTTGTTGTCGTAAGGGCGGAAAACCACGCCCTGCTTTATAGAGTTGTTCTTGATGTCGAACTCGAAAACGAGCCTGTCGCACACCGAAAGCGCGACCCTCATTCCGGAGAAAAATATCGTACCCAAAGCTCCCAATACAATGAGGGCTATTGTGATTGCTGTCATCTATAGAAACATGTTTTTGTAATCGAACGCAAATTTAAAGAAAAAATTTTAAATATACTACTTTCTGAAAGCCATGAACTGCGATATAATTACAAAAAACTCGGTAATAATTGTGGTAATGAAAGTCTGGCCCAGTGTACGCAGGAAATGCCCGAATCCAAACTCATCGAGCACAAAATACACCAGATGGTGAATGAAAACCAGAGGAAGGCTGTATGATAGAAACCAGTCGCGGCCCATCACCATAAGATACGGGCGGGTGCCGCTCTCGTAGCCGTCGCGCGGAGATATCAGCCCCAGGATCCAGGGCCTGGCAAAAGCCATGGCCACCAGCGCACCGGCATTCAGGCCCGGAGTATCGCAGAACACATCCACCGAATACCCCATTACAAACGACGACACCAGGAGCACCCAGCCGGGTATCTCGAACGGCAGCACCAGCACATAGAGCACATAGAGCAGCGGTGTGATGCCCCACGAGCCTATGATGATATTATTAACCACCATCACCTGCAGCAGCAGGAGTACAAGATACGTAAGCAGAATCTTGCTGTATGCCCTTATGTCCATATTATATGATAAAAAAGCTATTGTACAAATTTAGACTCCAGCGCCTCGAGGTCGCGCTGCTCCTGCTGCATCAGATTATCAATAATCATCACATTGGATACACGCTTGAGGTCTGATAGAAGTTTTACCTTGATAGAATAGAAATTGTCCTCGCTGTTGCGCTCGTATTCCTCGATTACTGCCACCGGCAGATCGGGAGGGAATATGGCAGAGTATCCGCTGGTAACCACGGTATCGCCCTTGGTGATCTCCACATGATTGGGTATCTCATCGAGCTCGGCATAGCGGTAGTCGTCGCCCGGCCAGGTGATGGAGCCGTAGAAATTCTGCGACTTCAGCTTGGCCGATACACCCACCTTGCCATTGAGCACCGACAGCGCGAGCGAGAAATTCCTCGATACGGCCACCACTACGCCCACCACTCCCGCGGCTGATACCACAGCCATATCGGGCCTGATGCCGTGGTCGGAGCCTACATCTATGGTGATGAAATTATTGGCCCTGTTCACGGAGTTCTTGATGATGGTGGCAGTAAGGAAACGGTATTTCAGCTTGCCGAGAGAGTCGTGATAGTTGCGGAACTGCGACGTATCAGCTATAAAGGAATAATTGCGCGCCCTCATCTGCGAGAGCTGTCCCATGAGCTCGGCATTCTCTTCCCTGAGGTTGAAATATCCGGCATACTTGGACGTGAAACTGTATACACGGCCCACCATCGAATTGGCGGAGGTATTAAACACAGAATTCCTTCTGACATCACTGCCTACCAGAAGCACCAATGAGAATACCTCCAGCAGGATGAATATCAGAAGGAAATGTATCTTGGATAAGAATTTGAGTATCGCTTCCATTATCTAAGCAGGAATGGGAACTTATCGACATTCTTGAGCGCGATGCCGGTACCACGGGCCACAGCGTGCAGTGGATCATCGGCCACCTTTACGGGGAGGTTGGTCTTCTCGGCCAGACGCTTGTCGAGACCGCGGAGAAGGGCGCCGCCGCCGGTGAGGTGAATGCCGTTCTTGAATATATCGGCATATAGCTCTGGAGGAGTCTGCTCCAATACATTGAGGATGGCGGCCTCTATCTTGCCGAGCGACTTATCGAGACAGTGGGCTATCTCCTGATAAGAGATAGGAATCTCGACAGGCAGGGCTGTCATCTGGTGAGGTCCGCGTACCATATAGTCGGCTGGTGGATCCTCGAGGTCGGTAATGGCCGATCCCACATTGATCTTGATGGCCTCGGCTGTGCGGTCGAATACCTTGATATTGTGCTGATGGCGCATGTACTCCATGATATCCTCGGTAAAATCGTCGCCGGCTATACGGATGCTCCTGTTGCATACTATACCGCCGAGAGAGATTACCGCAATCTCTGTGGTACCGCCACCTATATCTACAATCATATTGCCCTCCGGAGCCTCCACATCGATACCTATACCGAGAGCGGCCGCCATTGGCTCAAAAATCATGTAAACCTCGCGCGCACCTGCATGCTCGGCCGAGTCGCGTACGGCACGGCGCTCCACCTCGGTACTGCCCGATGGAATGCCCACCACGATCTTGATGGCTGGATTGAAGAAGAGCTTCTTTCTGTTTCCCTTCTTTATCATGCAGCGGATCATCATCTCTGCGGCCTTGAAGTCGGCTATCACGCCGTCTCTCAGAGGACGTATGGTGCGTATATTCTCGTGAGTCTTGCCATGCATGAGCTGAGCCTTCATACCAATGGCAATGGTTTTCTCGCTTGTATGGTCGATGGCCACAATGGAAGGCTCGTCCACCACGATACGGTCGTTCATGATGATAACGGTATTGGCCGTTCCCAAGTCCATGGCCAGCTCCTGAGTTAAAAATGAAAATAAACCCATTTGCTATTATTTTGTTTTTCTTGTTGTTTGCTTATAAAAATTATAATGAGCGCAAAGGTATTATATTTTTCAGAAAAACACAATACCTGAGCGCAAAAATTTGCTATTCTGCAAGCATATTCCTTACACCCTCCACGATGGAATCGAGAGGAATCTCCTTCTGCACGCGGGCCTTCCACTCGTTCTTGTCGGTGATGGTGGCGGCCAATGCCTTGCCGAGTTTCAGATTCTTGACCGAAGCCACGCCCTTGGCCGCCTCGTCGCCGCCGATGATGATGGCGAGAGTGCAGTTGTTGCGGTCGGCGTATGCCATCTGATGCTTGAGTCCGCGCTTGGCGCCGTAGTAAATCTCGGTGTCGATGCCGGCGGCGCGGAGCTGCATGGCGGTTTTCTGATAGAGAGGCATCAGCTCGTCGTCGAATACGATTACGATAACGGGGCCGTCCATCTGCTCAGGAAGCTGTCCTGTAAGTGTGAGCAACTCGGCCAGACGGTCTACTCCGATGGAAGCGCCTGATGCGGGCACCTTAACGTGGAGCAGATTCTCCACAAGGCCGTCGTAACGTCCGCCGCCACAGATGGATCCCACGCGGCGCTCGCGTCCCTTCTCGTCCTTGTAGGTCTGGAGACTCTCCACCTCGTAGATAGGGCCTGTGTAGTAACCCAAACCGCGTACCATGCCCGGATCGAGTATGGCCACGGTCTCGTCGTAGCCGAGGGATGCCAGAATGTGGTCGATGAGCTCGAGCTCAATAACGCCCTCCTTGTAGGTTCCGTTCTCGAAAGCCGGCTTGGCCTTCAGCTTTGCAATTACGTTGGCTCTTGTATCGTGAGCCTCAAAATCCTTTATGTAGTTCACTATCAGCTCCACGTGCTCGTCGTCGAGGCCGAGGCCCGGAATCTGAGCGCCTGAAACCTCATCTACACGGCCCTTGCCGAGTTCCTTGGCCACGTTGTCGATGCCAATTTTGTCGAGCTTGTCGATTACACGCATCACGCACATCTCCTGCTCCTTGTCGGTGATGCCGGAGAATGCGAGAAGTCCGTTTACGACCTTGCGGTTGTTTATCTTAATTAAATAAGTGCCGCGCTTCAGGCCGATATTCTCCAATGCCTGAGAGAGAATCATGCAGTTTTCGGCGTCGGTAGAAACATCGTCGGCGCCCACGGTATCGAAGTCCATCTGCCAGAACTCGCGGAAACGTCCCGGATCGAGCTTGGCCTCAAAACGGAACACGGGGCCGTACTGATAGCGGCGGAAAAGATTTGTCTTTCCCTGGATCTCGCCTCTCAGATACTGCTGCCACATGCTCTCGGCGTATACACGCGCCAGAGGAGCGGTAAGGTCGTAACGCATTGCCACATAGTGGTTTTCCATGAGGACGTTGTTGTCCTGGTCGCGCATTTCCTTGCCCTTGTCATCAAAAATAGGCTCTATCTCAGGGTTCTTGAACGAATATACACCCTGAGCCACGCTGTCGGCATCGGGCAGATACTTGCCAAGGCACTCGGCATACTCCAAGATGGGAGTATCGAATCTGCTGAAACCAAACTTGCGGTATACCTCAGTTGCTTTCTTTATAATGTGCTCACGGAGAGCGTTTTGTGCAAATGTGATATCTCTGAATCCCTTTACTTTCTGGGGAACTATACCTCTCATAGTAATGATTTGTTTATAAATTTATCGGCAAAATTACAAAAAAATTCTAAGAGTTATGATAACAAATTATTAAAAATGCAAAAAAATTTAAGCGCTATCAGCTGATAGGAATATAATATGTGTGCTATCAGCTGAAATAAATACAATATGTGTGCTATCAGCTGATAGGAATATAATATGTATGCTATCAGCTGAAATAAAACCGAAGATTAACAATAATTAATATATAAACCCCAATGATTAACGTAATTTAAACTATAAACAGCCAAATTACCCATACCTTTGCGTTAAACATTATCACAAAACGCAAGTCTAAGATGCAGAAAACACTCATTGGAAAAAAACACCAATACACATCAAATATGAAAAACACTTTCAAAATGATTCTGCTGGGCCTGGCAATGGCCGGTTCTCAGCAGCTGATGGCTCAGACCACCGTAAAAGGCGTATTCGCCGACTCTCTGAGCAAGGAGACACTGCCATGGGCCACCATCGCAGTAACCTACGACAAGCAGCCAGCCAATTTCGCAATGACCTGCATCACCGACGAGAACGGTGCGTTCAAGGGCGTTGTAAAACAAGACGGAAAGTATCAGATAACTCTCCGATCTACCGGCAAACGGATAATAACCAAGGACTTAGTAATTAACGGAGAGAAAACCATAGACCTGGGCAGGATCCTTACATCCGATATCGTGGACACTCTGGGCGTGGTAGAGGTAGTAGCCATAAAGCCGCTGGTACAGGCTGAGGCCGGACAGCTGACTTACAATGCGCAGGGCGACCCCGAGAGCAAGACCGCATCGGTGCTCGACCTCCTTAGAAAGGTGCCGATGGTATCGGTGGACGGCGAGGACAACATCTCCATAAACGGCAACTCGAGTTTCCAGGTGCACATAAACGGCAAGAAAAACCAGATGCTTACATCGCGCCCGTCGGAGAGCCTGAAGGCGATGCCGGCATCCAGCGTACTGGATATCAAGATAATAACCGACCCGGGCGCCAAGTATGACGCCGAGGGCGTGGGCGGAATAATAGACCTGATAACCGAGAAGGGCCACAAGGTGAACCAGACATCGGGAACAGTGACCATAGGCACATCCACACGCAAGGAAAACAGGGCCAACTTCAGCATTGCCACCAATCAGAACAAGCTGACCGTATCGCTGAGCGGCAGCATCACACAGCGCGGCAAGCAGGACATGAACATGAGCATGATGATGCAGAACCTGGCCAACGACGCCAACGCCATGAACACCGAATACTCAGGCGACAACAGCAACAAGAATCTCTGGGGCGACCTCGACCTGCAGGCCAGCTACGATATCGACACGCTCAACCTGATATCGGTGAATGTGGGCGCATCCAACAGCAAGGGCGAGCGCGAGGGCGAAATGCTCTACCGTATGTACAACAGCCTGATAGAGAGCGCCAGCCTGCAATCCACCAGGTCGGACAGCAAATGGAAGGACATCTGGGCAGGGTTTGACTATCAGCACAACTTCAAGCACAACCCCAAGAGCATGATAACATTCTCTTACAAGTTCTCGGGCGACAAGTCGGAGGACCCATCGGAAAATGCAAGCTACACTGGCACAGCTATCACCAACAACAATCTGCAGGAATACCGCCATCAGGAAAACAATGAGAATTCGTACGAACACACCCTTCAGCTCGACTACATTCTCCCAATAGGCAAATACCTGACCCTGGAGGACGGTATCAAGTATATCTACCGCCCCAAGAGATCGGAGAGCTTTGCAATGAGATTCAACCCACTGGACCCAAACAAATTCAGCAGTTTTGACGATTTGCTGGCATTGGCAACACTGGATTCGGAAGACGAGTTCTCGAGCGACGACAAGATAGCCGCCGCATACGCACAGCTGACAGCCAAATTCAGCAAATACACCCTGAAAGGCGGTGTAAGATACGAATACACACACAACTACGTAGACAACGGCGAAAACAAGGGCGGAGCCTTCGGCAAGAACTACTCGACAGCAGTGCCCACAGCATCGATAACATACAATATGACACCGATGTCTAATTTCAGTTTCAGCTACAGCATGAGAATATCGCGTCCCGGCATCTGGTACCTCAACCCATTTGTAGACAAGAGCAATCCATCGTCGTGGAGCTACGGTAATACCAGCCTGACACCAGAGAAGTACCACAACTTCTCGTTTGCATACGCCAAATTCGGCATGAAGCAGAGCCTGAACCTCTCGCTGAGATACTCCACCTGCGGAACCGGCATCACACGCCGCACATTCATGCAGGACAACATCATGCACAACACATACATAAACGGCACCGACAACAACAGCCTCTCGCTGAACGCCTACTACGGCTACAATTTCAGCCAGAAAACCCGCATAATGCTCAACATGAGTGCGAGCTACACCGACCTGAACAATGACTACACCAACGAGAGCAACCACGGCTGGAGCGGAAACCTCTACGGCCAGTTCAACCAGACAATCTTCTGGGACATCAAGGCATCTCTCGGCATGATGGCCAGCCTGAAGCGCTACAACATCAACGGCTACAGCGACGGCATGAGCTTCGGCACACTCTCATTTACAAGGGAATTCTTCGACAAGAAACTCACCGCCTCAATCTCGGGAATGTGCTCGCTGAAGGATTTCGACAAGATGGTATTCAACAGCCACAGCGAAAACTCCACCTACATCTCCAACATGAGATTCGAGATTCCAATGGGCCGTGTACAGTTCTCGCTGACATACCGTTTCGGAAAGAGCCACGTACAGGTAAAGAAATCCAACGTATCCATCGACAACGACGACGCCAGCGGAAGCAAGGAAAGCGACGTGCCTTCTACTGGAATGTAGTGGGAAAGATTAAAGATTAAAGATTAAAGATTAAAGATTAAAGATTAAAGTTTAGAGATTAGAGATTAGAGATTAGAGATTAGAGATTAGAGATTAGAGATTAGAGATTAGAGTTTTAAGATTAGTGATTAGATACAAAGAAAAGCCCGAGGCAAATGGATTTTTGCCCCGGGCTTTTTGATTGTGTGTGTTTCGTATTAGCTGTTTATTTCCTTATTTTGATGTAATGGCTTGCCACCGCGGTTGCGAGTACAAGGATTGTGATTACAAATGCCCAGACATTAGCTTTGCGCGAAATCACTATCACATCGTAATGATCCACGAGCAAATCGGCGCTCAGCCTGTAATGAAGCACATTGTCGGTAATGGAGCCCACATTGCTGTCCATGATGGTGCCGGGCATCTTGAGAGTGCAGTTGTACTCCTTGCCGCAAAGACCTTTCAGATTCTTGTCGAAAGCTGATATGGCCTTATATATATTCGACTCGCTGCGGCAAGCATTCGAGAAAGCATCTGTCTTGAAAAACTCGTCGAGAAAAGCGTCGCAGTCATTCAATCCGAATTTGAACTCCTTCTCACTATTCCACATCGAAATCACCATACCGCGCTTTTCATTAAACTCGTTTTTAGATACAGGAGGATTCTCGAGCTCGTCCCAATGCTCAACAAAAATATCCATGAATTTATTGAGGATCAAATCGTATCTCCAATTTTCCACTCTCTTGTCGAGCCAATGGACAACAGTAGCCATATTGTTGCCCTGAAGTCCCTCCAGGATATCAGGCCTGCCGGTAGACCAGAAAGAACACTCCTCGGGTTTCAGGTAGTTGGTAGGCGGCACGGTAATCAAACCATCAGGAAAACGGAACGACTCCCTGAAAGTATAGACAGTGTAAAACCACTTAAACTGGGTTTTGAGATGTCCAACCGACTTGATGGCCCAGTTCTTTTTCTCGAACTTGCTCCAAGACTCGCACATCTCGTGAACGGAATTGAAATTCCTGGCGAACCTGGCCTCCACAATCGGACTGCTGGAACAAGCCTCGAGCGTTCCCGTCTTAATCTTCTCGTAAGGCGAATGCATAACAGTATCCCAACCGGCATAATTACTTGTAAACCTGTCAGTTAAAACAGTAACCTGTCTGTAGCATGAGCCATCATCATTGATAACAGTATCAATCTGAGAATTTACCTTGTCGCACGAAGACAGAACCAAGGCCATACCCGCGCCCATAATAAACTTAGAAATTGTGTTCATGATATATAATATTTAATGGTTGAAATAAATCCGCCTTTTCAGCAGCTCCTGCTTGTGCCTATGATAGCAATCATAAAACTCCATCGAAGAACTGTTGTGGTCGGCGCAAGGAACCGGATTATACACATCAGCCTCCTTAGAGTAAGTTGCCGACATAGGAGCGTCATCATTTAATCCGCCATCAGCTGCCAAATAAAAAAACAAAGCGATGAAAAACACAGCCGCGATACTTGATACCGCGCGCATCACAATCACCCATCCGCGCAGTTTTTGTTTTTCAGCTGATACAGAAGGAATGTTTTCCATCACGCGGTCGATAAAATCATCCCCGCCATCTACTTTCAGGAGGTCCTGGCAGCTGATACGGTTGAGAAAATCATCCAATATGTCGTTTTTATTTTCCATATCCAAGTCTTATTAAACGTTCCCTAATAGTCTGACGCGCCACATAAAGATTCTTCTTGATCCTATCGGCGTCCAATCCTGAAATCTCCATCACATCGGCTGTATCCATACCCTGAAGCTGGCAAAGCGTAAACACAATCCTCTGCTTGGGACTGAGCTCCTGCGCCAAAACCCTAACGATGGAAACCCACTGGCTGTTTTCGAGCTGGGCAGATATATTTTCAGCTGATACATACTCATTGAAAAACCTCTCATCGTCGGGCATCGGGGCGGTGCATTTACGCTTATCAAGCTCATCGAGACAGAGCCTTGTGGCGATGGTGCAAATCCATGTTGAAAACTTTTTGTTGAGGTCGAAAGTCCCGATATTCTGCCAAACCCTTATGAAAGTCTCCTGCACGATATCCTTAGCCAAATCCTCGTCGGCCAGCATCTTGAGGGCGATGGTGAACACGAGCCTGTGAAAATCTCTCACAAGCTCGCGAAACGCCACCCTGTCGCCGGCCCGGCATTTGTATATGACATCGTTTAGATTACTCATTTTTTAGTTACTTATTACATACAATATACGGGCAGGGAAAAGAAAAGTCTAAAAAAGAAAACAAAAAAATTACTTCTTAATCAAAAAATCCTCGATGAAACGGCTTACAATCTCGTACTGGCTCTCGGGGAGCACGCAGTGCGGATGATTGGCCACAATGGATGTAGCCACCTTGTTCTCGATTCCGAAATACTTCCAGACAGAGGAAGCTGATTCCATCGAGATTCTGGCAGACTCGTCGGCGAGCCACTTGTAGTCGGGATTGCCAAGCACGAGAAGCGCACGCGGGCAAACCATGGCGCAAAGCTCGTGGTGGTCGTATGGAAGGTCATTAACCTTGTCGCCGCCAAACTGCTGTTTCAGCGACTCCTTGAACCAGTGATAATCGGTGTGGTCGAGATCCTCGACACCCTCCATGGTATGCGAAACCTTCCACGAAGCTGCGCCACCGCCACCCGGCTCCTGAGCTATCACGAGCTTGACACGCTCATCGAAAGCACCGCAGAAAAGCGCCATCTTGCCTGCGTAAGAACAGCCTGTAGCTGCAATTCTCTTGACATCAATCTTGGTTTTCTTGGGGCCTAACAGTTCGAGGCCATCAACGATTCTCTGGAATCCCCACGCCCACTCGCTGTAGGCACCATTGTCTATGAGATCGGGATAGAGTTTTACGAAACCGTAATTTGCGCGCACTGTATCGCCGCGGAACTGGCTGTAGCCATTCCCCTGGCGCGCGGGGGAATGGAGCT
>JAZUEG010000486.1:0-3652 GCA_045640025.1 Bacteroidales bacterium | reverse complement strand
GCTTGATGCGTGGGTCGCAGGTAGGAGTCATGTACTTCACAATGTAGTCGATACCCGACTTGTTGGGAGTAGCAAACTCGTTCCAGCACTCCTCGGGCTTATGAACATGGCTGTGAACATCCTTGTGGCCGAGCCATGACTTCTTCATGTCCTGGAACCTGAGCTCATAATCATCCTTGAAGCCGTTCTCCTTGCCGTCGGTATCAAGACCCTCGAAAAACTGCTTACTCCACTTGGGGTCGCGCAATGGGAACAGATTCTTGAAAGGACCATTGCCGTCCCAGTTCTGTATCCAGTTGTCGCCCACTGAGATACCCATCTGATCGGCAAAGTTGGCGCCGATACGGGCAGTCCACTTGCTGTCGTAGGTAGCAGTCTGACCTATCTTGTCGGTGGCGGGGTTGCCGGCAAGCTCTATATTGAACTTGGTGAAAACCACGAGCAAGGGTATCAGCTTCTCGATATCATTCTGATGAACTATCTGAGCCAGCTGGCGCTCGCGGTCGGCACGTTTCTCTGGCGAGCCGCCGTGAGTATTGCGTATCCACTCATAGAGGAACTTAGGCAAGTCGGCCACCTCGGGCTGCTTGTCGTCCATACAGAAGAGCAGAGTGGAAATCTCGTAGTTGAAATTGTATCTATTGAACAGGAACGCAATCTTACCACGCAGGAATACGAGGAGCTTGTCGTTGTTGTCCTTGTCGTTGAAAGTAATCTCTGGAATCTGCTGACGGCTACGGGCTCCGGGGAAGTCGAGCACATCAGATTCCTTTAGGAACGAACGCTTGGGATCGTTGCTTGTCTGGTCCGACAACGGGAGCACCACCTCAGCTGTAAGTGCCGAGAGCACACTGCGGTCGAGAGTAGCAAGCTTGGTGCTGCCGTCGTAGCAGTTTACAGGTGGTTTGCCATTAGCTGCACCCTTATACAACTCGCGCAGACGCTCCACGTCGAGGATTGTATTCTGCTGAGGAGTAAGGGCGTCGAGGTCGGTGCGCACCTCCTGGAGGAAGTTCACCTGCTTGAGTCCGTCGGAGAGTTTCTTGAAGAGGTCGGTGAAAAACTCCTGCTTGCCCCAGATAATCTCGAACACCTGATAGCGGAGGCTGGCATCGATATAAGGCACGATCTCGGCTATCTCGTTCCAGAAATTCAACTCATTGAGGCTCTTTACGATAAAGTGGTCGCGGAAATTATTCTGGCAGTACTCCTTGAGGTCGTATACATCGTCTTCGCTGAAACCCGGGCACACATTGCTCTGGCGGGCAGCTAATAGCGCACTAATTGTCTTCTGCACCTCGTCGCGGTCCACCTCGTAGGTATAGTGGGTAATATCGCTGAGATAGCCATTAGCTATAATCTTCACGATATCGCACTGAGAGAAAAGGCGGAGCAGATACGGCTGCATACCGGGCTGCCAGTCGCTCTTGGTGGTAAACCTCGAGACAAGGCCGGTAGCCTCCTTGCCGCCTCCCGGAGGATTGATAGACACGATGAAGTCCACATCCTCGCCGGTAGCGGGATTCTTTACCATGAGCGACATGGCCGATGGTGTCTTGGCGAGATTGCTCACCAGATACGACTTGCCCACCTGGCTCTGTCCGAATATCGCGATAGACGGCCTGCGGGTCACGGTATTCTCGTAACGCTTGGCGTCGCGGCGGAATTTCTTGAGATTATATATTGTTACAGCCTGCTTGTCTTTCTCAACATTGTTGACAACCCAGTTCATGCTGTCCTCAATCACCTGCTTAACGGTGGAGCATTGCTGAAGAAGTTGACTGATATCTGACATAATTATAAAAGAATAAAATAATAAATAAATATGTTAGCAACACTAAGCTAAAAGCACCTCGGCGTATTTCACGGTCTTCTTGGTATCGCTGCGGATAACGGCGAAAGACACGCCCTCCCGGATGGTGGAAGAGCCGTTGGCATTAGCTACACTGTGAATCTCGGGGTCAAAATTGAGAGTATGCTCAGGAGAAATGAATACAAACTCCTGGAAATAATCGCAGCAATGACCGGCCACGAGCTCAAGCAGGGTCCTGCGTTCGGAGGCAAAACAGCCCGAAATGCAGGACAGCAGATATGTGAGCGCATCGTAAACGAGGTTGAGCTGAGGCATGCCCTTCTCCAGTGTATCCATAGTGCGGAGAGCACGCTGCAGCACCACCCAGCCCTTGGCAAACCTCACGATAAATAGCGGGAGATTCTTGTCGTCGGCTATCTCGGCCGATTCGCGCAGGGCATCTATGATATCCCTCTGATGCGGTGTGGAGCCATCCTTTACGCCGAAAACCTCATCTATGAAGACTTTCAGCTGAATGGTGGAATTAAGTTTTTTGAGCACCTCGGCCTTCTCGAGCTCCAGGGCCTCCATCTGCTGGCGCATCTCCTGAAACTTGGCGTTGTATTTCTCCAGTTTCTGCGCAATACGCTCATTTACAATAGCCTCGATATCAGCCTCTGGCACCGTAGCCGTGGCCGCAGACATCATGTTCTCAGCTGATGGCGCAGTATTAGTAGTTCCCGCAGCTGATACGCCATTAGCTGCATCGCCCAACTTCTGGGAAATGGATATCTTGGCCGCTGAAGTCTCGGGAGCCGGATTGGCGGCCGGAGTACTTATTGACAGGGATAGTTTAGTCATAATAAACAGATTTTAAGTTGACACAATTATTTATTAAACAACTGAACCAGGAAGATACCCGAATCCATCCAGTAGCCATGCTCATCGGCCAGCGACTGCATGGTAACCTTGATGCTGTCAGGCGAAACCTTCTTGTCATCCTTGTCGGTAATATTCTTGAGCGGTTTGATGCGCTCTGGATCCTTGGGGTCGATAACGATCTCGAACTTGAGCGGCTCGCGGTTTTTCATCTCCTCGGCCACCGACTGATCGTAAGTGAACTTATAGAGCGGCGATGCAATCCAGTCCTGACGAGGCATCTGCCTCATACCGAGGAACATGTGTCCGAAGAACTTGACCTCGTGCGATGGTGAGGTCTCATCGAGGAACACAGTGCTGAGCTGAGCCTTCTGAACATCGTATTCGCCTATATAATCGGCCGTAGACTTAAACTTCTCCCTAAGCTCGTTGGTATTGATAGAGAAATCGCTCACCCTGTTCAGGCGGCCGGCCATGAGAGCCACAGTGGCGCCCACCACAACACAAGTCTTGGGGTCGGTGATAACGCCTGTGCCATCGGCAAAAGGATACCAGCTGCCTATTCTGTGGTGACCGAGCTGAACTATGCAGCTTGGGCATACAGGCAGGAACTTGAGGAAGAGATCCCTGATAACCGGCAGCAGAGTAGGACGGCCCGAGAGAAGCACATAATCGCAATCGTACTGCGCGATAATGCCACAGAGATCGCCCAGCCTCTTCTCCATCACATCCCTTACAATGGTGTTGGTGGCAGTATTATTGAGGCTCCAGACTATCTTCTCGAGATCGAAACCAACGGCGCCGGCACGGCGGAACTTGTTGTTGATATATTCGATAACATGAACCGAAGGACGAGGATTATTCACGAAGAACGAATCGAAAGAGCGCTTCTCGTTAGGACGCTCCTCGCTGGCATGCTGCAGCACATCGGTACCCATAGGAATGGCGATCTGCATACAGAAAAGCTTCTTCATGAGCTTG
>JAZUEG010000485.1:0-2369 GCA_045640025.1 Bacteroidales bacterium | reverse complement strand
TGGCGCGCGAGAGGGCCAGCAGGTCTATTCCGTGGTGGGAGTAGAAACGCTTGTCCTCGTAGGCGGTGATGCACTGCCTGAACTTGTATGGCACGCTGTCGGCCTGCGGAAACCTCCATTGCCCGTCGTCGGCTATGTGGGCTCCCAGTATGGCGCCGGTGCTGTCGGTGATTACCGCGGAGTACGGCGCGCTGAAGGGGTATTGTGGCCTTGCAAAAAAAATGGCCGCCGCAATCACGGCGATTGCAACGGCGCATCTTCTTATCCTGTAGTACATTGTATACTAATTGAAAATCACTGTCTTGTTCTTGAAGGCGAGGATCTTGTGCTCTATGTGTTTCTGCACTGCTGTAGATAATACAATCTTCTCGAGGTCCTTTCCCTTGTTTACTAGGTCGTCCACGGTGTCCTTGTGCGAAATCCTGGTTACATCCTGCTCAATGATTGGACCCGCGTCGAGGTCGGCGGTCACATAGTGTGATGTGGCGCCTATCAGTTTTACGCCACGCGCGTATGCGGCATGATAAGGCTTGGCGCCCACGAAGGCAGGCAGGAACGAGTGGTGGATGTTTATGATGTTGTTGGGGTACTGGGCTATCATGTCCTCGCTGATAATCTGCATGTAGCGCGCCAGCACAATGAAGTCGATGTCGTTCTCCTTGAGCAGCGCCATCTCCCTGGCCTCCATCTCGGCCTTGTTCTCCTTGGTAATCTCGAAAACGTGGAATGGTATTCCGAACCTCTCGGCGGCTGGGCGCAGCATCTCGTGGTTGCTTATTATCAGCGGAATCTCCACATTCCACTCGCCGGCGGTGTAGCGTGCCAGTATGTCGTACAGGCAGTGCGACAGCTTGCTTACAAAGAGGGCCATCCTCGGCTTTCTGTCGGTGAAAAACAGCTTGAACTGCATCTGGTGCTTCTGGGCGTACAGGGTCTCGAAATATTCTTGTATTTTCTCGGGAGCTATTAGGAATTTGTCGAGAGTCCACTCCATTCTCATGAAGAAAATGCCCTCTGTGTGGTCCACGTACTGATCGAGATACGTGATGTTTCCGTTGTTGTATGTGATGAAGTTTGTGAGCTCTGCAATCAGGCCCGGCTTGTCGGGGCACGATAGCAAAAGAATCGCTGTGTTCATTTTCTGGTATATATTATTATATAGTGTATTTTTAGTTTTTTATCAGCTAATGGCAAAATAATTATTGTATCAGCTGATGGCGTGGACTTTTCCTAATCCAGCCGCAAAGTTAATCAAATTTTTTGATAAATGACGATTATTTGCGAATTTACCTAAACTTAACACAAAAAAGTTGTGCAAATATTTGTTAATATGATGTATAATCCCTACTTTTGCACTCGGATATAGTTTAGCAGTCCGTGGCGTCGGGTGAGATGCTGGCGGGCTTCAATAAATAAAGTCTAACCAATTAATTATTAAAAACAATTTATTTTTAAATGACACCAAAAAAGAACAATCAGGGATTCGAAGAGGAAATCGATGAACTGAAGAACGAGAAGCCAGCAGAGAATGCTGACAATCAGAATGATGCTGAAGAGGACATCCTCAGCACCAAGACTTCTTACAAGAACAATGTCTCAACAATGGATTTCGACTGGGACAACGTATCTAACAAGAAGGGTACAAACTATGCGGCAGACGTACGCAAGCAGCTCGAATCAGACTATGACAAGACTCTCTCTACAATTGCAGAGAATCAGGTAGTGGACGGCAAGGTAATCGCCAAGAACGCTCGTGAGGTTGTTGTATCTGTAGGATACAAGAGCGAGGGTATCATCCCTATGAACGAGTTCCGCTACAACCCAGACCTCGCAGTAGGCGACACAGTAGAGGTATACGTAGAGAACCAGGAGGACAAGAACGGATCTCTCGTACTCTCTCACAAGAAGGCCCGCGCTCTCAAGTCATGGGACCGCGTAAACGAGGCTCTCGAGAAGGACGAAATCATCAAGGGCTACATCAAGTGCCGCACCAAGGGCGGTATGATCGTGGACGTATTCGGTATCGAGGCATTCCTCCCAGGTTCACAGATCGATGTAAAGCCTATCAGAGATTACGATATTTACGTAGGCAAGACAATGGAGTTCAAGGTTGTTAAGACCAACCACGAGTTCAAGAACGTTGTAGTATCACACAAGGCTCTCATCGAGGCCGAGCTCGAGCAGCAGAAGAAGGACATCATCTCTAAGCTCGAGAAGGGTCAGATCCTTGAGGGTACTGTCAAGAACATCACTTCTTACGGTGTATTCATCGACCTCGGCGGTGTTGATGGTCTTATCCACATCACCGACCTCTCTTGGGGCCGTGTTTCTCACCCAGAGGAGATCGTTAAGCTCGATCAGAAGCTCCA
>JAZUEG010000484.1:0-6397 GCA_045640025.1 Bacteroidales bacterium | reverse complement strand
ACAGTGCCGTCCTCGATGCGGAATCCGATGTTGATGTTTTTCATCTTGGGATTCTTGAGGTAATCCTTCTTGGTGGCCTGGCCTATGAGATTGAAAACCTTGGAATCGCGGATAATTATCTCGTTGGTTATCAGTCGGCCGTCGCCGTTTACAGTGTTGAAAATCGGATTGAGCTCGTGGTCCATGTCGGACTTGAAGTTTACCTTGGCGGTTACATTTCCGTGGGCCGACTTGGCGATAGGCGCAAGCTGCTGAACAGTATTAAATGTATTAGCTGCAGTCTGAATATCCACCTGGCTGAGATCGAACGAGAGATCAACCTTAGGCTTGCGTGGATTGCATGCGTCGTAGAGACCCGAGAGGAAAACATTTCCGCCGAGCATACTCATTTTCAGGTTGTTGAGCGATGCGGCGCCGTTGCGGAGAGCCACCTTGCCTGATAGATTGTCGATAACGAGCGAATCGTAGAGAATCTTGCCGATCTGAGTATTGAGCGCAAAATCGATATTCTTGGGAATCTCGGGAGCCTCGGCAGAAGATGCGGTCTCCTGGGCCACGGCCGGAGTCTCGGGAGCCGGCTGACTGTGGTCGTAAGAATATATATCGTTGACATCCAACAGATTGCTGTTGAAATTGAACGAAGCCTTGATAGTGCTGTCGGCAAATAGGTACTGGAAAATATTATCGATGGTACCATTGAGCTGGAAATCGCTCTTGCCGAGGTTCATGCTGAAATTATCGAGCTGGGCGTACTTAGGCGAAACCTGAAGATGCGCTGTGTGGATGTCGACAGGCGGAAGGTCTGGCATCACGGTGCGGAACTTGGCGAGATTGATGTCGCCCTTGGCATCAAAGAGGTCGTAACGCTCGTTGTCGATGTCGGAGAGATTGCCCTTGAAAGCGAGATCGGCCTTCACGAGTCCGCTGATAGTCATGTCCTCGAGCGGAACCACATCCTTCACGATATCGAGGTCGAGGTCCACATTCACCTTGCCATCGAGCGCGATGTCCTTGGCCGAGGTCTGAACCTTAACATTGGCGTCAACGGGATTTCCGCCCAGACTTAGATGAGCCTTTGCCACATTAACAGCAATGCTGTCGAGATTGCCGTTGCATTTCACATGAGCATCAATATTGATGTCGTCGGCAGATTTTGGAAGGTCAGGATACTGGAAATGAGCGTTTTCCACATTAAAATCAACCCAGAAAGCCGGGAACGATACAGCATTGAAATCGCCCTTGGCACCGCCGTTGAGAGCAAACTTACCGGAAGTCTTGACACCCTCCAGATCCTTGGCATAGTCGGCAGGCACCATGCTGAGCACGCTCAGGAAGTCGGTATTTGGTGTGCCGAATGTGAGGTCCATCGTGATATTGGTATCAGGAATCTGAACCCAGCCATCAAGCTCCAGACCAAGCTGATTGATATTGAAAGTATTCTCCTTGAATGCGAACTTCATTCTCTGGAGGTCGGGATCGAGATCGCTGCGGAGGCTTACCACTGCATCGTTGATGTAGATGATAGGTCCCATGCGCACATTCAGCTTCGCGATATCCATAATGGCATTCAGGATGGTCTCCTTGTCGGAGAGATCGCCGCGGAGGCCAAAATTCAGATTATCGATCTTGGCATGAACATCGGTGATGCTGTCGGTATAATTAACACAGAGATTATTAACCTGCAATTTCTTGAGTTTCAGCGAGAAACCTGAAGTATCAGGCAAATCCACAGGCACTTCCTCCTCAGCGGCATCAGGGTCGCTGATGGCAATATCGTAATTTGGCCTTCCGGCGCTGGTAACAATCACGTTGGCCTTTGGATTATCAAGATTGATGGCCTTCACCTTGATAGTACCGCCGAAAAGCGACATCACATTTACTGTAACATCCAGATTATCAAAGCTGATGAGCGTATCGCCGGCAAACTCGTTGTGTCCCACTACCGAAACATTCTCGAGAGTAACGGTGCAGCCCGGGAAATCGGAGATAAGGCTGATATCCAGATCTCCAATTACCACATCGGCATCCACGTAGTTGGCGGCCACGGTGGTTACCATCTTCAGCATTTTGTCCTTGAAGAAAACAGGAATCACAATGAGCAGAATCAGAATGCCCAAAATAGTGAAACCCAGGAATTTAAGTATCTTTCTCATTATTCGTAATTATTAGATTAGAGTAAAAACATCTTTACAAAACATCAACAGAGCCGAAGCTCGGTTCGATTTCCAAAATTAAGAAAAAAACTTTAACAAAGGCAATGTCTTGGTATTGATTTTTCTATATTTATTATTAAATTTGCTGAAAATATTCAACAGCGATGTCAAGACTATTATTAAGTACAGCATACTTGCCCAACATTCAGTATTTTAGGGCGTTGGCGCAGAATGGCGGCGCCAATGTGGAGCAGTGGGAATCGTTCCCAAAACAGAGCTTCCGCAACCGCTGCCAGATTCTTACCGAGGGCGGGCCTATGAGCCTAAGCATTCCGGTGGTGAAAGCCAACTCCAAGCAGCTGACCAAGGACGTAAGAATATCGTACACCGAAAACTGGCAGCCAAAACACTGGCACGCAATAACTTCGGCCTACAACTCATCGCCGTATTTCGAATATTTCAGAGACGATTTTCAGCCGTTCTACACCAAGAAATTCGAATTTCTGATAGACTATAACACCCAGCTCATCAATCTGATAATGGAGATCCTGGGCATGAAAGCACAAATAAGCCTCACGCAGGATTATATGCACGGCAGTGGTATTATATCAGCTGATAGCAATATATACGACCTGCGCAACATCATACATCCCAAGGTGGAGCAGAGCGAGGGCAACAACTACTACACGCAAAAGCCTTATCCACAGGTATTTGACTGCAAAATGCCATTCGCGCCCAATATGAGCATCATAGATATGGTCTTCAATATCGGCGAGGAGACGATGTGGTACCTTAGAGACAAGTAAAAGGCTGATACTCAGAAAACAAAGAATGAAAATGAAACAAAACAACAAACTGGAATACCATATACCTTTGATATTAGCTGCCATAATGCTGATGGCGGTGGCTGTACCCATGATCACAATGCCCTACTGCTACAGCGAGGCCAGCCTGATGACTGATTCCATCATGTATCTGAAAGACAATGGATTGGGACTCGTATACAACAACGGATACGTGGAGTTTCCCAATCTATTTGCGCTCCTGTATTACGGACTTGCCAAAATCCTGGGCACGGGCGCGCTGATGATGCACATCACGGCCATGGCATTCTCGGCCCTATCGATAATGATAGCCTACAAGTTTGGAAAATTCTTCTTCTCGGTGCAGGCCGGAGTAATGTCGGCGGCGCTGATGTGTGTGCAGAATGTCTACATGGCACAGACTGGACTCGTATTGCCTCAGATGATGCTTAATGCCTGTATATTAGGCGGAATGCACATGTTTTTCAGGGAGAAATATTTAGGAAGTACAATATTAATGACATTAGCTGCCCTGACCGACATATCGGGAATTATGGCCTCGGGAATACTTATAATAGCATACCTCAGGATTAAGTACCGCGACTGGAGCGCCGGAAAAAGTATGCTATTAGCTATGCCTATAATTATATGGATAGCAATGCAGAGCGCAAGTCTGATGATTTGCGGAAAATTCTCGATGAGATACTACCAGACAAGCCTCGCGAATTTTGCGGAAAACATATATTTTGTATCAGCTGCCCAAAACCGATTCGCAATTACGGCCATAATCCTGATAGTGCTGATAGTGAACAAGATAAAGAAAACCACACAGTATTTTGTGAGGGACATGGCAGCTAATGGCGTGATGATGATACTCGGGCTCTATATCTGCAACTCGCTGATAGACAATACCGAAAGCTGGAATCTTACATCAATTTCGCTGTTGGCTATACTGGCCGGATGCGCAATTTCTACCCTGCCCATCAGCTACCCAAACAAATACATAATCACGTGCCTGCTGATGGTGACGAGCATGGCGAGCATCCTGACCGACATGAGCGTGGACGATGCGTCGGTGAGGTACAAGACCAAAATAAAGGTGGACATGAAGACTGTGAACATGATAGAGAGCTCGGCCAACGACGGCGATTATGTGCTCTGCGATGGCAATTTCAAGAGGCTGATAAGCAATCCTGAATTGGGATACGCGCATGGCAACAGGCTTACTCTGCTGGATATGGCTGATGATGAGGGAATTACCGAATCGATGGCCGACTGGGCGATTTACTCGAATTTCGACACGCTGAGCACAAGCATCCGCGAATCGGACATACTGGTGAAAAACAGCACGATTTTCATAAACGATTATTCCAACGAGATTTACAAGAGAAAGAGATAAAATCTCGGAATCAGTAATAAAAAAAGGGAAAGCGTAGATTACACTTTCCCTTTTTTGTTTTATGTTATCATTGCAGCTGATGGCTACTCCTGAATGAGGCTCTTGTAAGCGGCAAAGTAATTTTCGGCGAGGTTGTTCCAGCCAAAGTGTGTAGAAGCCTCCTCTATACCGTTACGCATATTGATACGGTCGCGGCGCTCGGTCTTGGTGAATCGGAGCATCTGATTTGCAAGCTGCTCGGCGCTGTCCATGAAACCTACCGAACCACGGTTTACGATGTAGAGACCCATCTTCTCGCAGTTGTCGAAGTGTGCCTGAGCGTATGAACCGAAGCCTGAGAGATCTGAAGTGATGGATGGCAGACCGCTACACATACACTCGAGAGGTGTGTAACCCCATGGCTCATAGTAGCTTGGGAATACACCGAGGTGACATCCACGTACAAACTGAGGATAATCCATGCGGAAGAGAGGATTATCTACGCTGATGAAGTCTGGGTGGTATACTACCTTTACCTTGTCGTCGGCGTTGTTTACGAGGTTGCACTCGCGGAGCTTTACGAGAACAGGGTCGGTACTGTCGTTCACGAGATTGTGGGTAACAACTGTTGGGAGGTTAGGATTCTTCCATGCCAGATAGTTACGTTTCAGCTTGGCGGCCATGGTCTCATTAACCATAGAGCGGAGGTCTGGCAACTCGAACTTGCCGTTCTGAGTGGTAACATACTTATAGAGCAGACGGCCGAGGTCTCGCTCTATCTCCTCGGTATTGCGCTGAATCTCCTCGACGAGGGCCTTGGAGTGGAGCACCTGAGCATTTACTGAGTGGTATGGCTGACGCGAAATGAGGAAGAACACTACTGTGGCATCCACATTCTCCTTTTTCATCTTGTAGTTGAGACGGGCAAGAGCCTCGAGTGTGAGGTCGAATCCCTTGTTCTGATACTCGAAACGGCCAGATGTGAAGAAGTAGAGGGTCTTATCGAGATCAAACGAGTAAGACTGGAAGAAGTGACCACGGATAAAGTTGTTGATCTGCTTCTTGTATTGGAGGTGGAGATTCTGGAACTCGTGGAGAGCCTCAAATCTCTCGATATTCAATCCGTTGGGCAGGATGAAATCGCAGTTTCGGCCCAGGAGATGCTTGCACTCCTCGTTGGTGATGTCGGAAACTGTTGTCATCACGTGAGCGCCGTGAGCAGCGGCTCTCTCAAGCTGAACGATTGGGTAAATATTGAAGTGCTTGGCCTCGTCTTCCCAGTTGTAGAATGGAAGATTGCCGTAGAAATTGTGGTCGTTCATGGCCAGGTATCTACCAAGCATTGTAGCGTGGGTAGTGAATACGGTCTTAACAGGGAGATTCTCGCGGCGGAGATCCATGATAGGCATACCGGCCATCCACTCGTGGAAGTGGGCTACAATATTTTTCTGAGGATATTTGTTCTGACGGCAGAGCACTCTGAAGAACTCTGTTACGCAGTAACCTACGGCCAAAACCTGATCTGTAAGAGGCTCGTCGTGAACCTGGATATAGTGGTCGGCCCAGAGCTTGTATTTAATCTCGCCCAGCTTGTTGAATACCGAGTAAGGATTAAACAAAACTACATTAGGATATCCTGTTACAAGCCACTTTCCATATTTAACATCGATGCCATTGTTGCGGAGAGCCATTACAGCCTCGCCAATAGGGCCCTCAATACTATCATTAGGTTCAAACTCATTTTTAGCATTGTTCTCAAACCAAGGACCAAGCAAGAGGTAATTGTCGTGGTCAACGGCCTTAATCATCTCAGGCACCTTGGATCTGATAACGGTATATATACCACCTACCTTATTACAAACCTCCCAAGCTGTCTCTATCAGCAGGGTATTTTCCACACGGGTTTGCTTTTTTTCTTTTGTTTTAGCCATATTATTTGTATAAATTATTGTAACTTTTTTTAGATATTAATTTGGAATGTCGTGTCAAATAAACTACATTCGTTATCAACATTCAAATATATGTATTTAATATTTATTAACCAAATAATTTTGACAAAAAAT
>JAZUEG010000483.1:0-3627 GCA_045640025.1 Bacteroidales bacterium | reverse complement strand
CCACGCATACGCATTGCGGTAAATGCCTCATGTCCGGGTGTGTCGAGGAAGGTAATCTTCCTTCCGCCGATCTCAACCATATATGCACCGATGTGCTGTGTGATACCACCGGCCTCGCCGGCTATCACATTGGATTTTCTGATATAATCGAGCAGAGATGTCTTACCGTGGTCCACATGTCCCATTACGGTAACGATAGGTGCGCGAGGCTCCATATCGTCGGGATCGTCGGCCTCCTCCATTACCTTCTCTTCCTCCTCGGCGCTTATGAACTGTACATCAAATCCGAACTCAGGCGCGATGAGAGATATAATCTCGGCGTCGAGACGCTGGTTGATGGATACCATTGTGCCAAGGTCGAAACATGTAGCGATAATCTGAGTTACCTGAACATTCATAAGGGTAGCAAGCTCGTTGGCAGTGATGAACTCGGTAACCTTGAGCACTTTCTTCTCCTGCTCCTCGAGTGCCTCCTTCTCTGCCTTCTTGTTCTGATAGTCCTCACGCTTGTCGCGGCGGTGCTTAGAGGTCTTCGACTTCTGCTTGCCTACGGTAAGGCGTGCGAGGGTATCTTTTACCTGCTTGGCCACATCCTCCTCGCTAACTTCCTGAGGCTGTGGACGCTTGTCCTTATCCTTGCGCTTGAACTTCTCCTTGTCCTTGTCTTTTCCGGAGTTGCCGGAATTGCCGGAGCGGTCGTTGCCGCCCTTCTTGCCGGAGTTTTCCTTGTCCTTGTTGCGCTCCTTGTCCTTGTCTCTGTCCTTGTCCTTGCGGCCATTGCCCTTCTTGCCGTCTGAGCCCTTGCCTGAAACCTCGCTGCTGTTGATATCAACGCGCTCCTTGTCGATGCGCTTGCGTTTCTTCTTGCGGTTTTTGCCCGACTTCTTGTTCTCGTCGGTGAGCTCTATCTTTCCGAGAATGGTAGGACCTGTAAGAGTTACTGTGCCAGGGCGGAAAACCTCTGGCTCATCGCTCTTGGCCACAGTCTGCACTGCCTGCTGCTCTGGCTTGGGCTGCTGCAGGGCGGCATTGTCGGCAACAGGCTTGGGCTGCTGTGCGGTCTGCTGCTGTACCTGGCTGTCGGCCTGAGGCTTGGGCGACTGCTGGTCGCGTTTGGGTTGGTTGTTTCCCTTGTTGGCATTTCTGTCCTTGTCCGATTTCTTGTCGGGACGGGTCTTTGTATTAATGCTGCTAAGGTCTATCTTGCCAATAACCTTTGGAATGCTGGGCTCCGACGACTGTTTCTTTCTGTCCTGGCCCTTCTGCTGATTCTGAGGCTTATTGTTGTTGGATTTGTTCTTGTTCTGGTCGAGATCTATCTTGCCTAACACTTTAACTTCCTTCTTTTCTACGGGAGCCTGATTAGTGTTGTTAGTCTTCTTGGCATTAGCCTTGTTTTCGGCAGAAATAGCCTTTGTGCGTTCCTTCTCAATCTCAGCTTGCTTCTCGCTCTGCTTTTTAGCCATCTTGTCGGAGCTGTATTCCCTTACGAGAAGGTCATACATCTTCGCATCGATTCTCTGGTTGGGGTCGGAGCCTAAGCTGTAACCCTTCTTGTTGAGAAAATCGACGATAGTAGACACTCCTACGTTGAACTCCTTGGCTGCTTTGTTTAATCTTGTTTCTCTATTATCACCCATATAAGGAAATTAAAGTTTTTCGGCGTTAAAAAAATCTTATTCGAATTCTTCCTTGAAGATATTGAGAACACTCTCAATAGTCTCCTCCTCAAGGTCGGTACGTCTCACAAGTTCCTCCTTGGAGAGCTTGAGTACATCCTTGGCTGTATCGCAGCCGATGTTCTTGAGTGCATCGATAATCCAGCCCTCGATCTCGTCATCGAATTCTGAAAGTGCCACGTCGTCCTCGGTGCCTTCCTCGATGTCTCTGAATACCTCGATGTCATATCCTGTAAGCTGGCCCGCCAACTTGATGTTGGAACCGTTTTTGCCAATAGCCTTGGATACCTCATCTGGATCGAGATATACCTCGGCCTTCTTCTCTGCCTCATCCACCTTGATGTCGTTGATGTTGGCAGGACTGAGAGTGCGCTGAATGAACAAACGGCTGTTGTTGCTGTAATTGATAACGTCGATGTTCTCGTTTCTCAGCTCGCGTACAATGCCGTGGATACGCGAACCCTTCATACCCACGCATGCTCCTACAGGGTCTACCCTGTCGTCGTAGCTCTCCACAGCCACCTTGGCCCTCTCTCCCGGTATGCGCACAATCTTCTTGATTGTGATGAGACCATCCACAATCTCAGGCACCTCAAGCTCGAACAATCTCTCCAGGAATACAGGAGAAGTTCTCGAAATTGTGATGCTGGGTGTGCCGTTCTTCATCTCCACGCTGCTGATAACAGCTCTCAGTGGATCGCCCTTGTGGAAGAAATCGCTTGGTATCTGCTCGAGCTTGGGCAATACAAGCTCATTGCCCTCGTCGTCATGTATCAAAATCTCTTTTTTCCAAACCTGATATACTTCGCCGGCAATAATCTCGCCGATCTTGTTCTTGTATTTCTCGTAGAGTTTCTCCTTCTCGAGCTCCAGAATCTTACCTGTAAGATTCTGACGGAGAGTAAGGATAGCCCTGCGACCGAAATCCTGGAACTTTACCTCGTCGGTTACCTCCTCGTCGATCTGGAAGTCAGGGTCGATGGTCTGGGCATCAGACAGCGAGATCTCCAGGTTTGGATCCTGCACGTCGCCGTCCTCTACTACCACACGGTTTCTCCATATCTCGAGGTCGCCCTTGTCGATATTTATAATTATGTCGAAATTCTGGTCGGTACCAAATCTCTTTGCGAGAACGTTTCTGAAAACATCCTCGATAACGCGCATCATAGTGGCGCGGTCGATATTTTTTTGCTCCTTGAATTCGGCAAAGGAATCTATCAGATTATTTATTTCCATGTTTCCGCCTAAAAATAAAGTTATTTAAACGTAATTTTTAACTTAGTTTGCTTGATATCGCAGAAGTTGTAAGAGTTTTGTGTAGTCACCTTCACCCTCTTGCCGTTCTGCTTCTCGGTGTGAGTTTCCTCTATGGTAACGGAGGTCTCATTGGCCGCCGCTATTGTGCCCTTGATCTTCTCGCCGTCCACCATTACTATATCCACCTCCTTGCCAATATTCTTGACATACTGGCGCAGGATCCTGAGAGGCTCCGTAAGTCCCGGACTCGATACCTCGAGCTCGTAATCCTCCTGCTCCCTGTCGAGATGCTCCTCTATGGCGTGGCTCAGGTCGCCGCACTCATCTATGGTGATGCCCGCATCGGTATCTGCCTTAATAGTGATTACGTTATCCTTGCTTACCTTGATATCCACTATGAAGAATTTTTCCAACTCGGGCAGCGATTCAATCAACTGCTGTATTGTCTGTGCTGAAATCATAATTTATTGCTAACGAAATAGGGGACAATAGTGTCCCCTATCCTCTTGGGCGCAAAGTTAAATATTATGTTTCAATTCTGCAAGAATATTTGCAAGATTTTTTCTATTTCAGCACGGCTCTTTCATTTAAAAATACTTGCAAACACGAAAAACATTATGTAAATTTGCGGAGCGCACCTTCGCGTGCGCGCATACCAGGGGCGTTCAGCCCCCGCTGTCTTACCGTGTTC
>JAZUEG010000482.1:0-8938 GCA_045640025.1 Bacteroidales bacterium | reverse complement strand
CCCCTGCAGGATTCAAACCTGCAACCTTTTGATCCGTAGTCAAATACTCTATTCAGTTGAGCTAAGGGGCCGTTCTTTTTATTTTCCGAGTGCAAAGGTAAGGCGTTTTTTTGAAATCACCAAATCTTTTTGCAACTTTTTTCAATCTTTTTTTGTGCAGTGATGTATCTTATTGTATTACATCGTAATATCCTTCTCGCTTTCCTTGTCGAGATAGGCGCTTATGGCGTAGAGCGAATAGTCGTTGTTCAGCTTCCAGAAATTCTCGTCGAAGTCGTGTCGGCTTTTGTTGATTATCGCCATTACACCCTGGCCTTTGCCGTCGAGCTCGGCGAAAAGTGTGTTGCGGTCTTCCTTCTTGCAGTTCCGTATCTTGTTGTGGATGATGCCGAGTTCCTTGATGGCCTTGTTGTCGATGTGGTTGGCTGCCACGAGTTTCATGTGCTCCTTGTCCTGACGGATGTAGAACATTCCGAAACACTGCTGCTCGGTCTCCTCATTCATTCGGTATGCGTGCTGAAGGATATTCTGCAGCATTTCTATCATTACGCAGTGGAGCTTGGTTTTCAGCAGCTTGGATGTCTTCACCTGACGGCCTAAGATATTCAGGAGCGTCTTCAGGTTGCTCTGGTTGATCTGTCCGCTGAAATTGAGGACCACATTGTTTTGCTGAAGCATCTTGTGGTATTTCTCGCTGTCGTCCATCAGTTTCTTGCCCTCCTGCTCCACAAAATCGTCTTTCTTGATAGGAATCTCGATATTCAGGTAGAAGGTGTAGAATCCGTGCTTGTAAGGCACAAAACGGTATTTGAACTTTGTGCCGGCTTTGCGGGCCATCTCTATGAGTCCGAGACCTGCACCGCCCTTCTCCGAGAATTTGCCCTTGCTGAGTACTTCTCTTGCATATTCCTTAAGCTCCTCGGCATTCTTGGAGTTTACGATGTCGATTTTCTTTTTCAGGGTTTCGATGGCGTCTTCCTTTATCAGATTGGCCGATGTGATGGAATATGAGTTGTTGCTGCGGCGGAGGATGAATAATCCTGTCTGGTCGAAATCGGGATCGTCGGCAAATTCCTGGTGGCGTGTGATGTTCTGAAGGCTTTCCACCATTACAAAATACACCTTTTTTCTGATCAGGAGCTGCTCTTTCACGTCTCCGAAAGAGCTCTCGGCCAGCGACAGGATATTTTCAACTACAGATGAGTCTACAACTCCCCTGTAGGTATACTCCAGACTGTATTTGTGGAATATCCCATAGAGGTCGTAGGCTATGTTGTTATCCTGTACTTTCAATTCTCCTGTCATGGTGAATTTTGTGAAAAAAATTTTACTATCCTTTTAAACGAATTATTCTTGAAAATGTTTTGTAATTCGTTGTTTTTTTTACAACAAATTTCAATTCATTGCGAATAATTTTTAATTACGAATTGCGAATTACGAAATCCGAATTCGTAATTGATGTTTCCGTCAATTGTGCATTCGTAATTCGTAATTCGTAATTCATAATTCGTAATTATTTACAAGTATCTGTCCTTGAGTATCTGCTCAAGCTCCTTATAGTCGTTGTTGATCTTGATAGCCTCTTTCTTCTTGCCAAGACAAGCCTTGAGTGCCTCTGGAAGATCTGGAGTTACATTCAATGTATCTTTCACTACATCAAGGAACTTGGTTGGATGGGCTGTCTCGAGGAATATGCCTGGCTTTCCGCTCTTGGCCAGATATTTCTCGATGCCGAGCATTCCCACAGCACCGTGAGGATCAAGGATATAGCCATACTTGTCGTAGGTTTTCTTCATCTTGGCGCGGGTCTCATCGTCGCTGAAAGAGTAGCTTGATATTGTCTTGCCGAAATTCTCGCAGCTGTGGCCGAATATCTCGTTCAATCGCTCAAAGTTGCTTGGATCGCCCACGTCCATGGCGTTGCTGATGGTCTGCACCGAAGGCTTGGCAGTGTAGATGCCGGTCTTCAGATACTGAGGCACAGTGTCGTTGGCGTTGGTGGCTGCCACAAAGTGCTCCACTGGAAGTCCTGATAGGTATGCCATAATACCGCCGGTAATATTGCCGAAATTGCCGCTTGGCACACAGATAGTGGCATCAGCTGCATTCAGCTGGGCTATGGCATAGTAATAATAGAACGACTGTGGAATCAGTCTTGCGATATTGATGGAGTTGGCCGAAGTCAACTTAATCTTGTTCTGAGTATCAAAATTCTGGAAAGCTGTCTTTACGAGAGCCTGGCAGTCGTCGAAAACGCCGTTCACCTCCAGGGCGGTGATGTTGTTTCCGTTGGTTGTGAGCTGCTTCTCCTGAATCTCGCTCACCTTGCCGCTTGGGTAGAGGATGATAACGTCTACGCCAGGCACATTGAGGAATCCATTGGCAACGGCGCTTCCTGTATCGCCCGATGTGGCCACAAGGATCACGGTCTTCTCGTTTTTCTGGCTGCTGAAATAGCCGAGACATCTGGCCATGAAACGCGCTCCCACGTCCTTGAAGGCGCATGTAGGACCGTGGAAAAGCTCCAATGAGTAGATCTGGTCCTTAACCCTTACGAGAGGAATATCGAAATTGAGAACCTCCTCGCAGAGCTTGCGGAAGTCGGCCTCGGGAATCTCGTCGCCCACGTAGTGCTTGCCCACCTGAAAACCAATCTCAGGAAGGCTCATGCCGTTGAGGTCGGCCCAAAACTCGTTGGGCATCTTTATGAAGTTTTCGGGAATAAAGAGACCCTTGTTGGGAGCCAGACCGCGCTTAACGGCCTGCTCGAAACTTACCTTCAGGTTCTTGTCCCTTGTGCTTATATACTGCATTGTCTATTGATTGCTGTGTTGTAAAAAAAATCCGGCCCTTTTACTTGCCTGCAAAGAAAGAATCGTGAAGCACGTTGAGAGCCTTTACCGAATCCTCTGTCTTTACAACGATTGATACATTGATCTCTGTGCTGTCCTGAGCGATGGCGTGGATGTTGATACCGGCGTCGCCAAGCGCTGTGAAAGCCTTGCCTGTAAGACCGGCGGCATTCTTCATGCCCTCGCCTACGATAGCGAGAATAGAGTACTGCATCTGAGCCTCGGTCTTGTTGATGGTGTCCTTGCGGATCTCCATATCAAACTCCTCGTTGATGGCCGAAACAGCCTTGGCCGCATCCTTGGCATCAATTACGAGGCTGATGCTCATCTCCGAGCTTGCCTGGCAGATGATGATGATATTCACATTATTGCGGCTCAGAGTGTTGAACAGACGGCCAGCAATGCCTGTAGTGCCTACAAGGCCTGTGCCCGAGAATGTAATCATCGCGATATCATCCATTGTAGAGAACGCCTTGATAGGCTTTGCGTTGTCGGTCTCAGCAGTTACAAGAGTACCCTTGTCCTCTGGGCGGAATGTGTTGAGAATCACCATTGGGATGTTCTTCTCCAAAACCGGCTGAATGGTAGGAGCGTAGATCACCTTGGCGCCGAAGTTGGAGAGCTCCAAAGCCTCCTTGTAGCTTACCTTTGCCAATGGCGAAGCAGTCTTCACCTTGCGTGGGTCAGATGTGTAGATACCGCTCACGTCGGTCCAGATCTCGAGGAGGTCGGCATCGAGGGCTGCTGCGTAGAGAGCAGCAGTATAGTCAGATCCGCCACGGCCCAGAGTAGTTGCATAGCCCTTCTCGCTCTTCGAGATAAAGCCCGGAGCCACAGTGATATCGTACTTAGGATCCCAGTTGTCCTTGATGTTCTTGTATGTGATAGAGCGGTTTACGTGCTCCTTGCCGTTCACATTGCGTGTTATTATTATCTGAGACGAGTCTAGATAGCCCACGTTTCCATTGTGAATCTGGAGGAAACGGTATATAATGGCGTTGCTCATCTTCTCGCCGAAGCTTACTATTATATAATATGCGCGCTCGCTCTGCTCATTTAGGAAGTTGATGGCGTCGAGCACCTTCTCAAGGTTCACGATGTGGTCGTGGATAATGTCCTTGAGGTTCTCCTGCTGATCCTGAGCTATTAGCTGGTCGATAAAATCATAGTGGCGTTTCTCAATCTGGGCACACATGTCCTTGTACGACTTGTCGCCGGCGGCTGCCTTCTCGGCTGCCTCGGTAAGCATGTTGGTTACCTTGCTGAGGGCCGAGCATACGATTATCTGCTTCTCAGAAGTCTTCTTGAGAATTGCGCTGATGTTGTTTACTGTCTCAACGGAGGAAACTGATGTACCTCCAAATTTCAAAACTTTCATATTATATTTGATATTTTCTAAATTTCTGGCTTTAGTTTTCAGAGTGCAAATATAAATTTTCTTTTTCAATTTTTTTATAATATTTAATAATTTTTTCTCTTCTTTCAAAAAAAAGTTAGTTTATCAATTTTTTATTATAATTTTGCATCAAATAGAAACAAAATGAAGCGCCGGACATTCATTATCATATTATCATTATTATTCCAGCTGATACGTGTGGCCTACTCCCAGACCATCGATCCGTATTGTCATGTGGAGGTGGTGTCCGGCAGTCCGGCGATGTTCAATCTCAGCACTATCGACGATATTACCCAAGGCAAGACACTTGCATACACATCCAGGCTCAGGGTATTCTTCTTCAGGGCGTCCGAGTCTTGGAAATTATGCGTAAAATCCAATGCTGAGAATTTCGACGGCCCGTCAGCCGATATGAGTGTTCAGAATATCAGTATAAATGTAGAGGCTGTATATTTTGGCAATTTGTCGATAGCGCCTGGCGATTTCGACGCATACAGCTGGAATGTGAAAAGCAACATAAAACTCTCTGCATCAGGTACAGATTTGGCCGAAGGACTTGTGAAAAAAAATCAGTTTGGATCCAGGTATCAGATGGATTTCATAGTCAGATTCTCTATAGAGCCGTCAGATGCATCCCCGCTATCCGACAAGTCACCAGGCTATTACGCCTCGCAGGCCTGTTTTTATGTGCAAGCAGATTATTTTAAATAATGAAGTATTTTTATCATATATTATTTCCGTTGTATTTGGTTTTTCAGCTGATAACCAATTCATCCGCCCAGAGTCTCGATCCCTTCTGCCATGTGGAAGTTGTATCGGGCGCGCCCGTATGGTTCTACTTCAACAATGCCAGCGACTACGCCACCGGCAAGACCATTCAGTACAACACCGTACTCAAGATTTCCTACACCAAGAAACCGGACAAAATTATATTCTACACACAGGCCGTTTCCGATGTATTCGACGGCCCTTCCACTCCGCCTCTCGACAGCGACAATTTCAAGGTCAAGATTTCTGACTTCCGTTATGTAGGTTCATCAGCTGGTCAGATTTTCGGCTTTGCTGCCGAGGATTGGAGGGGTTTGTCAATCTCGCCCACCAATATAGGGCGTGCATGGGTATCCTTCAAGAACATCGAGGAAAACAATCCGGTTTTCTATATATACCTTACATTCTCCTGCTCGCCCAAGCATGCCGATGCTTTTACAAGTTTGGTTGCTGATTCATACACCAATATCTGCAACTTCTCTGTCCAGACCTGGTACACCGACGCCACCGACAAATGGCCTTATTAGTTTTTTTTTTCAGCTGATGGCGTGTTATATTTTTTGCCATCAGCTGATATGCATACTATATTTTTTGCTATCAGCTGATATGCAATTTTCTTAAAAAATCATCGAAATTTTTCGCAAAATTTTTCGCACTTTTTTGCAGTTTCAAAAATCTTAAATATCAGAATATCAGCAAAATAACATTTTGAAACCTCTGCTGAGAGTTGGCTAAATCGATGAAATTTTCGTCGATTTAGCCAAACTTGGGGATTACTTTTGGCTAAATCGCTTAATTTTTTTGCGATTTAGCCATACAATATTCGATTATTATTATTATCTTTGTGCTGAAAATCAAGCAATAAACTTTTTCGATTGTTGAAATTTTAACAGAAATTTTTATGAAAATTATTGGCAGAGAATACGAGATTTCGCAGCTGAATACATTCGCGAAATCCAAGCGGGCTGAATTTGTGGCTGTATATGGCAGGCGCAGAGTCGGCAAGACATTCCTTATCAACGAGGTTTTCAGGAATAAGCTAACATTCTCTGTAACAGGCGTTATGAATGGCAACAAGGACGTTCAGATGGCGGCTTTTGTGGACGCTCTCGACAGTTACGGTTATGAGGTTTCTAATACTCCCCAAAACTGGATTGAGGCTTTCCGCGAGCTTCGTCATTTCCTCTTGGAGCGTATGGACAAGAAGAAACGCTGCGTGATTTTCATTGACGAGTTGCCATGTTTCGATACCCTAAGATCGGGCTTTGTGGATGCTCTCGGATATTTCTGGAACTCCTGGGCCTCGCTTCAGGGCAATTTGATGCTGATAGTATGCGGAAGCTCCACCTCATGGATGATTGATAATATCATCGACAATCACGGCGGCCTCTACGACAGGATTACGCACGAGATTCATCTCCGGCAGTTTACATTGAAGGAGACCCACGCGTATCTGAAATCAATAAAATTCGCCTCCGACAAGCTGATTACCTTGCAGACTTACATGATACTTGGCGGAATTCCGTATTACCTCAGCCTTCTGGATCCGGCATTGAGCCTCGCTCAGAATATCGACGCTATGTTTTGGGGAAGCAATCCAAAACTCAGGAAGGAATACGACAGATTGTTCAAGATACTTTTCAGCACGCCCGAGCCATACATGCAGATTATCGAATTGCTGTGGAAAAAGAAAAGCGGACTTACACGCGAGGAGATCGCCGCAGGGCTCAAGGCGAGCGCAAACGGCACGCTCACCAAGCTTCTGGAAAATCTTGTAAACTGCGACCTTGTGCGTTTCTACAGAATCAAGCAGTCAAAGATATCATCGCAGGGAGGCATTTATCAGCTGATGGATTTCTTCGTGATGTTTTATCTGGAGTTTGTGAAAGGTAGATCTAACGATACGCATTTCTGGATCAAGAACGCCAGTACACCAACGATAAATACTTGGTATGGCCTTACATTCGAAAAGGTCTGCCTCTCGCATATCGAGCAGATAAAGTCGGCGCTCAGGCTTGACGTAGTTTCCTGCGAGTTCTATTCGTGGCGCAGCAGACTTGCCACCGAGAATGGCCGTAAGGCTCAGATTGATATTGTGATAGAGCGTCGCGACGGTATCACAAATATCTGCGAGGTTAAGTATTCGCAGGAGAAATACACGCTTGAGGAAGACGAGATGTCGAAGATAAACAATAGGATAGAGGCATTCAGAACCGAGACCAAGACCTCAGGCGGTTTTGTGCCGGTGCTTATCACCACCAAGGGGCTTAAGACAAATGCCTATTCAAAAAACATTCATTGGCAGCTCTCTCTGAATGATCTGATGAGCTGAAAAACCGCAAAAAAATCATCAAAATTTTTCGCAAAATTTTTCGCACTTTTTTGCAGTTTTTGAAAAGTTAAGTATCAGAATGTCAATAAAATAGCATTTTGAAACCTCCGCTGAGAGTTGGCTAAATCGATGAAATTTTCGTCGATTTAGCCAAACTTGAGTGTTACTTTTGGCTAAATTGATGAAATTTCTGTCGATTTAGCCATACATTTCTCAAATGTTCTGTTTCTTATTGGGTGACTACTCAATGTTGTTTATTATGTCGCGAATCGGTTCCGGTTTCATTGCGAAGCCTTGCTTGAATCTCTCGATGTCTGGAGTGCTGTCGTCGTAGTTGCACAGCACCAGCGGAGTGCGGTCAAGTCCACGGGGCACGGCCACTATCACATTTCCCAGGCAGATGTGTCTGTCTTTGTCGATGTCGCCTAAGTCTCCAATTACCATGAAGTTTCTCTGCTTTCCATTCCTCATTTTTACATTTTCCAGCCAGTAGTTAAAGCCCCTGAAATTCATTTCGGAGTGATAAAAACCTGTGGTGATGTAGCCGCCGAATTTCTCCAACTTCCTCTTTATCATCTTGAGATACAGTTTCTCGCCTATTATGGTGGAAGAGGCTGTCATTATCATCAAGGCCATGATTCCATAAAACATATTCCCGTAGTTGAGGTAGAATGTAAGAGCTATTGTGCTCAGGTATGTCAACGCCGGCGGAATGCCTATCACAAATCTGGAACATACGGCAATGGCTATCATCAGGATAAAACTCAGTATCGGGTTTAATGTGAGTATATTTTCATTCAATGATTCAAGGTATTGCCGCCTCAGTTCTTCGCTTGCCTTGCCCTTGGCATCTATGAATACGCCATTCTTGAAATTCTGGATATCCTCCTCGCTCGGGTTTTGATTCCAGATTTTTTCCTGCCCGTCTATTATCACAGGCTCGGCTATCATGTAGTAGCCGTTTACATTGGCCTTGTCGTAAGTTGATTTTTCTACTATTATGCTTCTTGCGCCTTTTCTGCCATTCTTGAAAATAAAGTCGTTGAAATTGAGTCGATAAGTTATATGTCCCTTGCTGGTTTTGGATATGCCTCGGCTTGTGCATTTTGTGGCCATAAAATATGTGCCATCTTTTTTCATGCTGTTGTTCACAATGCCCATTGTGAAGAAAAATTGTAATATTAATCCAAAGGCAGCTGATATGCAGATTGTTGACCTGCATTGCTGAATACCCTTGCGCAATACTATTGTGTAGAACGCCACAATACCCATCATAACCATTGCCATAAAGATGAAGCCCTCTCTATAGTCCGACAATGTCAATATAAATGCCGCAACAATCAGCGCCAATGTAATTAATGTGGTTATTATGGTGGTTTTCATAATATATCAAGTTTGTTATTGCAAATGTAATATAATTTCGTTTTCTTTTCCGCAAGTATAATCAATAATCCCCAAAAACACAAAATATATAAAACAATAGTTTTATTGTAGCAAGTTAGAGAGAAATTTTTTTGGAGATAGTGAAATTATTCATTTATCAAAATTCATCAAAATTCATCAAAAATCATCGAAATTTTTCACAAAATT
>JAZUEG010000481.1:0-18938 GCA_045640025.1 Bacteroidales bacterium | reverse complement strand
GTAGATAGTAGTTAGTAGATTGTAGTGCGCACTAACTACTAACTACTATCTACTAACTACTTCAATCAAAAATGATCAATTCCCAGTCCGAAGAGCGAGAAATCGTATTTCACGGGGTCGTCGGGGTCGAGGAGGCGGAGGTTTGCGGTGATTTCCTCAACGGTTTTCCAGTCGTCCTGCTTTCGGGTGATGAGTCCGAGTTTTCGGCCCACGGTGGCGGTGTGGGTGTCGAGCGGAAGCATCAGAGCGCTGTTTGGAATATCCCAGATGCCGAAATGTACGCCGCTTTTGTCCTTGCGCGCCATCCACATTGTGTACATACAGAGGCGTTTGCCGGCCGCGCCCTTGGCCACGTTGGCAATGTGTTTCTCGGTTCTCAGCGGAAAATCACATTCAAAGAATATCTTGCGGAATTCAATGAGCGTTTCCCTGAGGTTGCCGTATTTCTGAAACGCGGTCTCGAAGACGCTCTTGAGTCCGCCGTGGTTCTTGTAGATGTTTTGGAGACTCGCCACGCAATAGAGAAAATCCTGATTCTGGAATGTCCTGTGCACGAATGGCGGAAAATCGTTGATTTTGTCCACGTCGAAATTCATCACGAAATCGTAAGGCTGATTTCCCATTATCTCCATCATCTTTTTGGCGTTTCCGATAATCATCTTGCGGTTTCCCCAGGCGATGGTGCTTGCCAAAAATCCCGCAATCTCGATATCCTCCCTCTGACTGAACGAGTGCGGAATCTGTATCGGATCGGTCTGGATGAAGTCCTTCTTATTATATTGCAGATATTTCTCGTCGAGAAATTCTTTGAGGTCTGTGAGTTCCATTTTCTACATTAAGTTTATTTTTACGCCACCTACGGTGGCTCGTAGGGAACACGAATTTCCATAAATTATCACGAATTATCAAAAATTATTATAGAAAAATTTATGGTAATTCGTGGCCATTCGTGGTAATTCGTGTTCTAAATATGCCGAAGGCAAATCCACAGCACAAGTACTTGCAATTAACTTGCGAAAGTTGTGTATATATAAAATTTTGCTTAATATATTAAGCATTTTTATTATTAATTTGCTTAATGTGTTAAGCAAATTTCTTTTAATTCTGCTTAATGCGTTAAGCATTTCTTTATATTATCCTTCCGTCCTGAATCCTTATTATCCTGTCGCTGAGGTCGGCGAAGGTTTCGTCGTGGGTTACGATTACGAAAGTCTGATGGAACTTGTCGCGGAGTTGGAAGAGCAGGTTGTGGAGCTCCTCGCGGTTCTTTGAGTCGAGGTTTCCTGACGGCTCGTCGGCGAAGATTACCTGAGGCGAGTTGATGAGTGCCCTCGCAATGGCTACTCTCTGCTGCTCACCGCCCGAGAGTTCCGACGGCTTGTGCGTGAATCGGTGACTGAGGTTCAGGAATGTCAGAAGTTCCTTTGCCTTCTCCTCGGCGTCCTTCTGAGAGGTTCCTGCTATCAGCGCCGGTATGGTGACATTCTCCACGGCGTTGAATTCCGGCAAGAGGTGGTGAAACTGAAACACGAAGCCGATATTCCTGTTTCGGAACTCGGCCAACTTGTTGCCGGTGAGTTTGTTGGCATCAGTGCCGTTTATAATCACCTCGCCCTCGTCGGCTTTCAAAAGTGTGCCGGCTATCTGTAGGAGAGTGGTCTTGCCAGCGCCGCTCGCGCCCACAATGGACACAATCTCGCTGTCCTGAATGGTCAGATTAATTCCCTTCAAGACTTCGAGAGTGCCGAAACTTTTATGAATGTTTTTTAGTTCTATCATCGTTAGTCTAATATCTTGACAGCTGTGCCGTAAGCCATTACCTCCGAAGCTCCGTTCATGATGCTGGATGTTGTGAATCTTACACTTACAATAGCGTCTGCTCCAAGATTCACTGCCTCTTCTATCATGCGGTTTGTGGCAGTCTTGCGCGCCTCAATAATCATATCAGTATAGCCCTTTACCTCTCCGCCAATTATAGTCTTGAATGATGCGAGAAAATCACGGCCAATATGTTTTGTCTGCACAATGGTGCCTTGGGCAATGCCCAGAACCTCATATTTTTTTCCGTTGATGTTTTCTGTTGTAGATAATAACATGATTCCAATTTTTTTATGGTTAATAATATGTTTCGAATTAGTAGCCCAAAGATAAATCGTTTTAGCTGCAAAAACAAATTTTTTTATCAGCTGATGGCAATATATTTTTATTATATCAGCTGATGGCAATATATTTATTATATCAGCTGATGGCAAGATATTTTTATTTCTCCTTTCTGTTTTCTATCCAGACCCATAACCGGTACATCAAAAATCCCCAGCCGAGAAAGAGCAGAATGTGCACCCATGTTGGCACGCTCGTTTTTATGGTGTGGTCGTATTTCTCATATTCGGGAATATCAGCATAAAAATAAGCCCCCGCCCCGAAATCCAGATCCTTCTGAAGCCCGAGGCCGTTGTACATAATGTAGCCGGCACAGGCCAATGTCAGGATTACGGCGATAATTGTAATAATCTTCATAATGATATAATTACGAATTACGAAATCCAAATTACGAATGCTGTGATAATTACGAATTACGAAATCCGAATTGCGAATGCCATAACAGCAATTCATAATTCGGATTTATGCAATTAGAGCAAATTCGTAATTCGTAATTCGGATTTCGTAATTATTTATTTATCCAGCACAGGAATATCGAAAATCACACCGCTCAGCAGCAGCCATACGGCCACGAAGGTGAGGATGATATTGAAAACCTGACCCACAACGTAGAGCCACAAAACCTTGCCGCCCTGCATCTTCTGAATGATGGATTTGAAGTTGGTATCGAGGCCTATGCTTGTGAAAGCCAACACGAAAGCCCAGTTCTTGTACTGATCGAGCACCTTGTTGATGGCTGATACGTCGTCGCCGCTTGTGAGAGGAAGCACCACGAACGAGGCTACTAATGATGCCACGAAGAATCCGATGATGAATTTTGGAAAACGTGTCCAGATTTCTGATGCGCCCACTGTCTGACCCTTCTCCTTGTTGACGTGGGTTGCGAAAAACAATGCCACGAAGAATGCGATGAAACCGATCAAAATATTCTGAATGGATTTCACGAGAACGGCCGCAGTCTGAGCCTCGCCGCCCAATGCTGTACCGGCCACAACAACGGCTCCTGTAGAATCCACAGTACCGCCGATGAGCGAACCGCCCATAATAGGCGACATATCGATCCACTGAATGAACATTGGCTCAAAAACCATCAGCAACACTGTGAAAATTATTGAGATAGATACTGTCATCGAGAGGTCCTCCTTCTTGCAGTTGCTTGCCGCGCCGGTGGCGATGGCTGCTGAAGTTCCGCAAACCGAGGTTGCGGCCGCCATTGTGATTACCAGAGGCTTGTTATTGATTTTCAGGACCTTGGTGCCGAACCACCACATAAACAAAATTACCACGGGAGTCACGATCCAGGCAATGCCGAGGCCGTAGAGACCGAACTTGGCGATATTGCTGAAAAGCACTGAGAATCCCATAATTACGAGACCTGTCTTGATATAGAACTCGGTCTTTACTGCAGGCTTCAGCCACTCGGGAACGCCCACTGTGTTGGATACCAAAAGGCCGACAATCAGCGCCCAGAAAGCCCACTCAAGATAGCGGTTCAAAGTGAATTCTGCGCTTATCAGTCTTACTACAAACGACAATGCGAACAATATCACGAAAGCAGGAATGTACTTCTTGATGCTCTCGCCCTGCAGCTTGGCGCCTATGGTGAATACCGCACCTGTCACGATAAAAGTAAGGAAAAATTTGCCCCAGAAAGCTACCGAAGTCAGCTGTTCGCCCAATGCTACCACCTTGTCGTTGCCCTCTTCGCCCATGGTCCAGGTGCTGAATTTCAGGGCCGAAAAGTCAAACCAGCCGGTAAAATGGCTTACCATGGCAATGCTGATGATAAAAAATCCAATCCATACCGCGAGCCAGTCCTCGCTCTTGTAAAGTTTTTCTGTTTCTGTCATTTTTTTGTTGATGATATGTTTATATAAATAAATTGTCGGCCGCAAAGGTCGCAATAAAAAAAATCCTATCCAAACCTACTTCCCGTAAATTCCCAAAACATAGGATATTGCATTTTTTTGATGCAGTAATTTGTTTTTTCTTATAAAATCCGTACCTTTGCATCAGCGAAAAAGCAATCAGTAAATGGACGATTTCAAAATAGAGCCGGCAATCATAGACGACGTCAGCCAAATCGCATTGTTTCAGGTGGATATGGCCAAGGAGTCAGAGAATCTTGACCTCGATTACAATACGGTATGGTCGGGCGTTCTCGCTGTGTTTGAGGACGTTGAGAAAGGTTCGTACCTTGTGGCGCGGGATTTGTCAGGCCAGCTAATAGCATCACTTCTGCTCACCCGCGAGTGGAGCGATTGGCGCGCCAAATATTATTGGTGGATCCAGAGCGTCTACGTGGTTCCCGAATGGCGCCGCAAGGGAGTCTATCGCGCTATGTATCAGACCGTGAAGGAGTTGGCCAGTGTAGCTGATGTCCATACATTGCGTCTCTATTGCGATGCCCGAAACATTGCCGGGCAGTCCACCTACATGGCTCTCGGAATGCAAAAGAGTCATTATCAGTTTTTTGAGGAAGAGATCGAATGTTCAGAAGAGTAGCATATTGTCAGATATTGATTACCTTTATGGTGATGCTTGTAGGAGTATTGTCGCCCCATCATCACCATAAGGCCATGCTGTGCAACATCGAGCATACCTGTGATACCGCGCCCGATTGCGACCTCATCTTCCACGACCACGAGAGCCACGACGCTGGTTCCGAGGGCGACGGGGTTTTCTGCCTTTCCCACAAGTTCTTCCGCCTTCCCGAAAACCATAATCACCACCATCACCACCACCACGGCATTATATGTGCAGTCTGTCTGCCTTCTCATACATTATTTTTTAGCCAGCTAATGCGCAGGGAATCTGTATTCCTCCCCGACAACACAGCTCTTCCTGTACCCGATTTCTGGCGCATAAAACCCCTCCGTGCGCCCCCAGTGTGTGCATAAAAATTCTAAATATCTGATGTGAAGACGGACCGCGGTCCGTCTCTACCGCCCAAACATTATATTCAATGGTTCTTGGGGAAAACAAATTTTTTCGATAATTTATCAAGAATTAATCAAAATACTTTTATAGAAAAGTATTTTTTGAAAAATTTTTGGTCAATTTTTGATAATTTTTGTAATGATATTTCGGCCGCAGTAGAGACGGACCGCGGTCCGTCTTCACCGCATAAGCATTTTTATTTTTTAGCATTTAATTCAATGAAATACATATATTTACTGTTAATATCGACAGCCCTTATTGTATCCGGCTGTCACAATCACGAGGGGCATCACGAGCACGAGGAGCACGATCACGATGCCCACGAGCATAATCACCACCATCACGAAGATGATGACGACGATGACGACCACGACCACGAAGTCCAGGAAAACCCAAACGAGATAGAGTTCTCGGAGGCAAAACAGGAATTGTTTAATGTCCAGACAATCAAAGTAGCGGAATCGCCCTTTGCCTCTGTAATAAATTGCAGCGGTGAGATAATGCCGTCAACCGCCAACGAGGCCACAATTGTTGCGCCCGTATCAGGCCGGGTAATCATTAGCGGAAACAACCTCGTAAGCGGAGCGCAATTCTCTAAGGGTCAGGAGATTGTAACAATATCTCAAAACGGCGTCGGCGAGGACCTCGCCAAGAAAGCCGAGGCAGAGTTGGAGGTCGCCAAAAACGAGTACCTCCGCGACTCTATCCTCCTGAGCGACAATATAATATCCAAGAACCATTTCGAGCAGAGCAAACTGAATTATCAGAACGCCAAACTCGCCTACGACGACCTTCAGCGCCGTGGACTCAAGAACGGCGGAGCAAGAGTATCGTCGCCAATGCAGGGATACTTGAAAAATATGTTAGTTGCTCAAGGTCAGTACGTTGAAGTCGGTCAGCCGATAGCAGTTGTCAGCCAAAACCTGAAACTCGTTCTCAAGGTTGACGTCTCGACGAGATTCGCCAAGGAATTGAATCAGATTCAGTCGGCCAACTTCCAGATTCCCGGCGGCGAGGTCTGCGAACTCAGCAAAATGCACGGCAAACTTATCAGCGTCGGCAAGAGCGCCGAGAACAATTTCGTGCCAGTATATTTCGAGTTCCAGAACGACGGATCGGTTCTTCCAGGCAGTTTCGTTGACGTTTTTCTGAAACTTCAGACCGCTCAAAACTGTATTTCGCTTCCCGCGAAATCGATAATCGAGCAGCAAGGCACCCACACGGTTTATGTAAGGTTGGACGAGGATTGCTTTGAGCCCCGCGACGTGAAAATCGGCCTAACCGACGGCCAGAACGTCCAGATTCTCAGCGGCCTAACTCCCAACGACGAAGTGGTAACCAACGGCGCAATGAAAATCCGCTTGGCAAGCGTTTCCGCCGTCCCTTCGGGCCACAATCACCAACATTAAATTAAGTAATTGAATGTTGAAGTGATTGAAGTAATTGAAACGCAACTTCAATTAGTTCAATTACTTCAATCACTTCAATTACTTCAATCACTTCAATTACTTCAATCACTTGAACTTATGGATAAGATAATAGAATTTTCGTTGAAGAATCGGTTTGTGGTTCTTGTATTGGCGGTGCTGTTGATTGTTGGCGGCGCTTACACAGGGGCTAATACCGAGGTGGACGTGTTCCCCGACTTGAACGCCCCAACCGTTGTCGTGATGACCGAGGCGGAGGGAATGGCGCCCGAGGAGGTGGAGCGTCTCCTGACTTTCCCGATAGAAACCTCGCTGAACGGCGCAAGCGATGTACGACGCGTCCGCAGTTCGTCATCTACCGGATTTTCAATAGTTTACGTGGAGTTCGATTGGGGAACTGATATCTACCAGGCGCGTCAGATAGTGAGCGAGAAACTCGCGATGCTTGGCGAGCAACTCCCGAAAAACGTTGGACAGCCTACACTCGGCCCGCAGTCGTCGATATTGGGCGAGTTGCTGATAATTGGCTTAACCTCAGATAGTTGCTCGGGTCAGGAACTCCGCACTATAGCCGATTGGCAGATTCGTCCAAGGTTGCTCTCAACGGGCGGAGTGGCTCAGGTGGCCGTAATGGGTGGCGATATTCTTGAATATCAGATTCTTCTGAATCCCAACAAGATGAAATCGCTGAAAATCAGCACCGACGCCGTTCTCTCTGCCCTCGACAATTTCAACCAAAACGCGGCAGGCGGTACGGTCTATGACTACGGCAACGAGTACATTCTCCGTGGCGTACTCTCAACCACTGATATTCAGGAGATTGCGTCGTCGGTGGTGGCACTCTCGGAGAGCAGGACACCGATTTTGCTTTCTGATATCGCCGAGGTAAAAATCGGCAACCGTTTCCCGAAACTCGGAACAGCCTCCGACCACGGCAAACCCGCTGTGCTTCTTACAGTTACCAAACAGCCTAACGTCTCGACCTTGGACCTCACCGACGATATCGAGAATGCGCTGTCAGAAATAAAGACAACACTGCCTAACTCGGTGAATATCAGCACTGATATCTTCCGACAGGCCAACTTTATCGAGAACTCAATCTCGAACGTGAAAAGTTCGTTGCTTGAGGGCAGTTTCTTCGTGATCATCGTTTTGTTCGTTTTCCTGATGAATTGGAGGACAACGGTGATATCGCTGATTTCGATTCCAGTTTCAGTAATCGTTGCGATTATCTGTCTGAAATTCTTCAACTTAACGGTAAATACAATGTCATTGGGTGGAATCGCAATCGCCATTGGATCTTTGGTTGACGATTCTATCGTGGACGTCGAGAATGTTTTCAAGCGGCTGAAAGCCAATGCTCAACTTCCTGAAACTGAGCGCAAATCAGTGATTGCGACAGTCTTCGATGCCAGCAAGGAAGTGAGAATGCCGATGCTGAATTCCACACTTATTATAGTAGCAAGTTTTCTGCCCCTGTTTTTCCTCTCAGGAATGGAGGGTAGAATGCTTAAACCATTGGGAATCACGTTTATAATCTCGCTTTTCGCTTCCACTTTGGTGGCCCTGACGCTTACTCCTGTGCTGAGTTCGTTTCTGCTGAAAAACATTAAATCGTCATCGGCGGAAAATGGCGATACACGAATCGTTAGCCTCCTGAAAAAAGTTTACGGAAAACTGCTCTCCAAAGCCTTGGAACACAAGAAGTTGGTGTTGTCTATTACGGCCCTGATGCTGATTGTGGCGTTGGTGACATTTCTTGGACTCGGTCGCAGTTTCCTGCCAAGTTTCAACGAGGGAAGTTTCACAATATCAATGGGTTCGCTTCCCGGAATCTCCATCGACGAGAGCGACGAGTTGGGACGCACTGCCGAGAAACTGCTCTTGGAAATTCCTGAAATTCAGACCGTTGGACGCAAGACAGGACGCGCCGAACTCGATGAGCATTCGTTTGGAGTAAACACCTCTGAGTTCGAGTGTCCATACATTCTCACCGACCGCTCGCGAAGCGAACTTACCGCCGACGTGCGCGCCAAACTCTCTCAAATTCCGGGAGTTAACGTCGAGATTGGCAGTCCGATAGCCCACCGAATCGACGAGATGCTCTCGGGCACCAAGGCCAATATCGCAATCAAGATTTTCGGAAGCGATCTCAATAAAATGTATCGCATTGGAAATCAGATAAAAGCGCTTGTATCTGAGATGCCTCAGATAGCCGACGTAAATGTGGAGCAACAGGTGGAGCGTCCGCAGATCGACATTAAGCCACGCCGTCAAATGCTTGCAAGATACGGAATTACGGTTTCGGAGTTTGCCGAGGCCATCGAGGTTCTGCTCAGCGGAAAGGTTGTGAGTCAGGTTTACGACGGCAATATGAATTTCGACGTGGTGGTGAAACTTCAAGGTAGCGACCGTCTGAACCTCGAAATGCTCAATGATATCCTGCTCGACTGTCCCGACGGCAACAAGGTTCCGCTCTCGTATGTGGCTGATATCAAGAGTTCTACGGGTCCGAATACCATCAACCGTGAGAATGTTAGCCGAAAACTTGTGGTCTCCTGCAATGTGGCGGGCGGTGAACTCAGCAAGACAGTATCAGAAATCCGTAACTTGGTGAATTCCAAGGTGATAATCCCATCAGGCTACCACATTGAATACGGCGGTCAGTTCGAGAGCGAGGAACGCGCGTCGAGAACAATCCTGATAGTATCAGTATTCTCTATTTTGCTGATATTCATATTGTTGTACGGAGAATTCAAGAACGGAATCCAGGCCTCGACGGTTTTGCTGAATCTTCCGCTTGCCCTGATTGGAGGCGTTATAGCGGTGTATTTCAGCGACGGAATTCTGAGCATTCCCGCCATCATCGGTTTCATCTCGCTGTTTGGAATCGCCACGAGAAATGGAATGTTGCTTATCGACCGTTATAATGCGCTGATGGATAGTGGCTTATCCGCTGAAAAAGCCGTGATTGAGGGTTCGCTCGACCGTCTGAATCCAATCCTGATGACAGCGGTTACCTCGGCCTTGGCCCTGATACCTCTCGCCCTCGGCGGCGACCTCCCAGGCAACGAGATTCAGAGCCCAATGGCAAAAGTAATCCTCGGCGGCCTGATAAGTTCCACATTACTAAACGCTTTCGTGATCCCGGTAATGTATTTGATTGCTTCGTCGCGCAAGGCGCCGAAGTGATTTTATCCGAAAATTAAAAGAATGGAAAAGAATTAAAAGAAATTTTGGGCCTTCGGCCTTTGGGGGAACACGAATTTCCATAAATTATCACGAATTACCATAAATTTATTTTTGATAATTCGTGGACATTTGTGGTAATTCGTGTTTAAAAAAACGCCGAAGGCGCAATTCTTTTAATTCTTTAAAATTCTTTCCATTTTTGGATAAAAAAATAAAAATCACCGTCAGGTGATTTTCGTATAACATATTAATGGATAATACAATGAAGAAGTTTTTTTTGTTTATATTTTTGTTTATTTCTGTTGTGGCTGATGCGCAGAACAATCGTGTGGAGGCTGTGTTGGACACTTTGATGAAGAACAGTCTTTTGATAAAGGTGGCTTTTCAAAACTCTGCGTATCAGGCGCTTGAAAACCGTGATATCTTGTTTCTTGAAAATCCCGAGGTGGAATTCAACTACCTTTTCGGTGACGAGGAATCGGGAAACAGAAGGGATTTCTCTGTGATGCAGTCGTTTAAGGCTCAGGATATCAGCGGTTTGAAGTTCAAGATGGTGAACTCAAAGAACAAGATATCAGCCTACGAATACGACGAGGCTGTCAGGGATTTCGAACTTCAAGCCCGTAATGTCTTGATTGACTTTGTGATAGCCAATACTCTATTGAAGAAATACGCCGAGCGCACCGAACTTTCACGCAAACTTGTGGAGGCCGAGAAACGTCGTCTCGATCTTGGCGAGGCGTCGGTGATGGAATATCACAAGGGGGAAATCTCCCTTCCAACCGTTGGCGGTCTCCAACAAAGATGCGAGACCGATTTAGTGACTCTTGCTCAGGAGGTTATGCGCTTGAATGGCGGAGTATCAGTTCCCGTGGATATTTATAATTGGGAAGTATCAGACTTAGGGTCAGCTACATTGATAGACGATTTTGAGGCGTGGTATCAGCAATATGAAAACGCGCGTCCGTTGGTGGGGGCATCAGCAACCATAGAGTCGGCCGAACTTGACCTGAAATCCGCTCGAATGGATTGGATACCAGAGATTTCGGTGGGTTATATGCAGGAGGTGACCGACGTGGAGAAATTCCGCGGTGTGGCCACTCAGTTCTCGATGCCGATTTGGAGCAACCGCAGGAATGTAGGCAAAAAGAAGATTGAAATCGAGATGGCGAAGACTCAGGAACTTTCTGCCAAAAATGACCGTTACTCACAGAAACGTGTGCTGTTTGAGCGTTGCAAAAGTCTGAAAAATCTTTGCGATTATTATCACGAATCGCTCGACAAATTCGGTGATATTCAGATAGTTTACAAGGCTCTGCACGAGGGCGAGATCTCGCTGATAGAGTTCATCAGCGAATGCGATATGTATTACGAGTTTTTTGCGACTCATCTCGAATCGGAGCGCGAGAGGTTGAAGGCCGAGGCGGAACTGGGGAGGTAGAATCCGTACATACTCGTAATCCGCAGGCGATGCCAGCGGTTACCATCGTAGTGGCCACAAGGGCCACTTGAATTGCGGTGGAATTGTTAATTATTAATTGTTATTTGTTAATTATTTTTCTTATCTTTGCGACAGAATATTAACTATTAAATCGAATAAAAATTATGTGGATTGTATGTGCCGACCTTGAAGGCGTTTTTGTGCCTGAGATTTGGGTAAATGTAGCCAAAAAGACAGGTATTGAGGAACTTAAACTCACTACAAGAGAGATTAAGGATTATGACCAGTTGATGAAATACCGATTGGACATTCTCGATAAGCACAACCTGAAACTTCAAGATATTCAGGAAGTTATCAACACTCTCGACCCATTGCCGGGCGCGTTGGAGTTTATCCGCGATATCCGCAAGGTGACCCGTTTCGCCATCGTGAGCGATACTTTCGTGGAGTTTGCCCAGCCTCTGATGAACAAGTTGGAGAATCCTTTCCTGCTTTGTCACAATCTCGAGACCGACTCAACAGGCCGTATCACCAATTACTGCCTCCGTCAGGCCGACCCAAAGAGAAAGACCGTTCAGGCTTTCAAGTCGCTGAACTACAAGGTGGCCGCGTTCGGTGACAGTTACAACGACTGCACAATGATCGCCGAGGCCGACAAGGGTATCCTTTTCTGTCCACCCGACAACGTGAAGGCCGACTTCCCCCAGTTCCCCGTGGTTACCGATTTGGCAAGCCTGAAGGCCGAGTTGATGAAGACGGTGTGTGAGTAAATTTGTGGATTTGGCGGTATAACTCATAACCCCCACTCCTGCGGATAGTTTCCTGTCGGAGTGGGGTTTTATGATTAAATCTCTTTTGTATTTTCCAAAATCATTTGCTATCTTTGCCGAAAATAGGGAAGGAGCATCTTTGGTCTCTATACTTTACACTTTACACTATTTCAATGGCAACAAAACGAATTCCATACGGCATTACCGACTTCGACAGGATATGCAGGGAGAACCGGTATTATGTAGATAAGACAGACTTTATTCCGCTTATGGAAGAGTCTGAACCCTTTGTTATGTACCTGCGTCCCAGGAGGTTCGGCAAGACTCTGATGCTTGCCGTATTGGATGCGTATTATAATGTGAAGTACAAGGACAGGTTCGATTTCTATTTCAAGGACCTGAAGGTTTACCAGAATCTCACCGAGAAACGCAGTTCGTACCTCGTTATGAAATTCAACTTCTCGAAGGTCGACAACAATATCGAGAGGGTTTACAGTTCGTTCAACGAGAATGTGAAGAATTCGCTGAGGATTTTTGTGAATCAGTACGCCGAATATCTTCCTGCCGATACATTGGAAAAATTCTCCAGCATAGAGGATTGCGACAAGGCATTGGATTATGTATTGTCGCAGGTTTTGCTTGTTAATCAGCGTATTTTTATGCTTATAGACGAGTACGACAATTTCGCCAACTCCCTGCTCTCGCGCAACGAGAACGATTATGTGAAACTTACCCACGGCGACGGTTTCTTCAGACTTTTCTTCAATATCCTCAAAGCCCACACTTCCGGAATGGAATCGCCCATAGAGAGGATTTTCATTACAGGAGTTAGTCCGCTGACACTCAGCGACGTTACAAGTGGTTACAATATCGGCAAGAATTATTCTTTGAAGTCGGAATATAATTCAATGGTGGGATTCACCGAGGCTGAGGTACGCTCAATGCTTGAATATTACCGTGACGAGAAAGGTAATTTCAACCATTCCATCGACGAGATTATGGATCTGATAAAGCCTTGGTACAATAATTATTGTTTCAACGAGGAGTGCGTTGATGACGACAGGGTTTTCAATTCCGATATGCTTTGGTATTTCCTTAGTGAGTATGTTACTAATGGAAAATTCCCCAGGGCTATGGTGGATACCAATATCAGGACCGATTACGACAAGATGCGTATGCTCATCCGCTACGACAAGAGTTTTGGTCGTAAGGCGTCTATCATTCAGCAGATTATCAACGAGGGCGAGATTTCCGCTGTGATAAATCCTGAGTTCTCGATTTCGGAACTTGATAATGACGACAATCTGATATCGCTTCTGTTCTATCTTGGAATGTTGTCCATTAAGCGTTACGACTACGGTATTACCTATCTTGCTATTCCCAATATTACTGTAAAGATGCAGTTCTATATGTATATGAAAAAATGCTATGAGGATTGCATTATGTGGCGTAGCGACGACAACGAGATTGATACATTGGGTCACAGAATGGCATATTTTGGCCAGGCCGTGGAGTTTATCGACTACATTGTATCCTGTATGAAGGAACTCTCCGATCCGAGGGATTTTGATCCGCAGGCTGAGGCTTTCGTAAAGGGATTCATCCTCGCCACGATGGGCGTCAAGATGAACTTCTTCACCATAGATACCGAATGTGCTCTCAACCACGGATATTCCGATATCTTCATCAAGCCTTCCAAGGATGCCAAGCACGCCTTTGTGGTGGAACTCAAATATCTGAAAGCCAATGCGTCTGATGCCGAGGTTCTTGCCAAGGAAAAAGAGGCCGAGGAGCAGTTGCGCCAATACCTTGCCGATAGGGTAGAGATCCGTCAACTCGCCGACAAGGGCATCTCCTGCCGTGGAATAATCCTCGTAATGAGCGGTTGCAAGAAAAGAGTTTTGAGGTATTTATAATGCCTGAGTATCCAGCCATTTGGGGGATCTCAGGTAGAGCAGGAACGACGAGCCGCGTACTATCAGCTCTATGCACATTGCTATCCATACGCCCACGAGGCCCATTGTCTGAGCCATCAGCATTGCCATAGGGATGCGGACAAGCCACATTGATACCATATTGATGATGTTGGGCATCAGGCTGTTGCCAGCGCCTACATAAACTCCGTAGCATACTATGGCCGCGCCGAAGAACGGTTCGGCGAAGGCTTCTATTCTCAGGATTTTGGCTCCAAGTTCCACAATCTCATCTACCGGAGTCAGCATACCCATCATAAAATCAGCCGTCAGGTACATAATCACCGACATAAAGGTAAGCACTATCATGCCCGAAAGCACCGTTATCTTGGCGAAGCTCTTGGCAAGGGCCTTGCGTCCCGCGCCCACGCACTGACCTATCAATGTGGTGGCTGCGTCGCTGATTCCGTAGCCAGGCATGTAGCAGATTCCCTCTATCGTAATTGCCAATGTATCAGCTGATATGCTTACATTGCCCAGGGGCGCCACTATCGAGACTACTATGGTGCTTGCCAGGGCCATTATTGAGCGCTCCAATCCTATGGGGACTGATATTTTCAGGGCCGACCTCGTGACTCCTCCCTGTGGACGGAATGATCCCGACTCGCCATAGATCTTGAGCTCACGGCTTCTGAATATCAGGTAATAAGTCATTATCAGCGAGATGATTATGAAGGCCAGCGTGCTTCCGAGAGCAGCGCCCGCCACTCCGAGCCCTGCGCCTGGAATGGAGATATCAGAGCCGAAAATACTTATTTCCCTTGTGGGGTAGATGAGGAAGAAATTCAGCACCACGTCCAGCAGACACATTATCACATTCAGGATACTCGGGAACTTTACATTTCCAGCGCTCCTCAGCATGCTTGCCGATAGGTAGTTGAGCTGGAAAAACGGGATTCCAGCGCAGAAAATCATGAAATATTCGGTTGACAGCGGACATATATCCTCGCCGCCATTCAGCCAGTGAGGAAGCATTCCGCTGATAGACACGCCGATAGCCGCAAGGAATATTCCCCACGCAAGGCACACGCTAAGGGCCTGACGCAGAATGTCGCGCGCCCCGTGATTGTCGCTCGCGCCTATCCTGTGGGCCACCAACACGGCGAATCCAGATACAATGCTCTCAGCCAAACCACCTATCAGCCAGGTACTTGTGCTTACAAGTCCCACTGCGGCCGAATGCTCGGCGCCCAGATGGCCCACCATCGATGCGTCGATGTACTGCATCAATATGAAGGATATCTGCGCCATTATCGCTGGCGTGGAGAGCTTGGCTGTAAGGCTAATCTGCTGGCGTGTAGATAGTTCGCCACCGTTGCGGATGGTCGCGAGTAATTGGTCCTGGCTGTTTTTCATCTACCTGATATCGTCGATATTATATGGTGTCTCCTGATATACAAAATAATTGAGCCAGTTGCTGAAGATGAGGTTGCCAGTGCTTCGCCATCTTACAATCGGCTGAAAATCAGGGTCGTCGTATGGATAGTAGTTCTTGGGAATATCAATGTGCAGACCCTTCTGGAGGTCGCGCTTGTATTCGGTGTCGAGTGTCAGGGCGTTGTATTCGGCGTGGCCTGTCAGAAAAAGCTCCCTTCCGCCTTGGGCCATCAGCATGTAGATTCCAGCGTCCTTGCTCGATGCAAGAATTTTCAGGTCAGGCACTTTTGCAATGTCCTCCTCCTTTATCTCGGTGTGGCGGCTGTGAGGTACGTAGAATACGTCGTCGAATCCGCGGAAAATTGGGTTCAGCGGGTCCAAAACCGTGTGCTGGAATACTCCGAACACCTTGGCATCAGTATCGTATTTTGGCACTCCGTAATAGTGGTAGAGCGCGGCGCAGGCTCCCCAGCAGATAAACATTTTTGCGGTTACGTTTTCCTTGGCCCAGTCGAAAACCTCCTTGAGCTCGGGCCAGTATGTAACGTCCTCGTAGGCAAGCTGTTCCACGGGCGCACCTGTTATTATCAGACCGTCGTACTTGCGGCGGCGTATCTCATCGAACCCTATGTAGAACTGCTGCATGTGCTCTATCGGGGTGTTTTTTGAGGTATGGCTGTTGAGCTTTATGAAATCTATGTTGATCTGCAATGGCGAGTTGCTCAGGAGCCTCAGCATATCGGTCTCGGTGGTTATCTTAATGGGCATGAGGTTCAGGATGGCTAACTTCAATGGCCTGATATCCTGAGCGTTGGCCCTTGAATTGTCGATTACGAAAATGTTCTCCTTTTTCAGCAACTCAATTGCCGGAAGTTGGTCTGGTATTGTAAGTGGCATAGCTCTTTAGTCTTGATAATTTTTACGGACGCAAAGGTAATAAATTTTTCGGAAAGATGATGCTGGGAAAAGTTTTTTCTCTGTTTCTATCTTCCCTTCTCAAACAAGTCGTCTGCCACCACGTTGCACCTGATCATTGAGGCGTTCTCGTTGTCGGCTAAGCCCTTGGCTGTAATCATGGTGGGGTAGAATGTGTAGTTAGACTTCTTGGAAAGCTGTTCGTCGAGGGATTCTATGCGCGATTCTATGTGGGCCATGTAGTCGTCGTCGATGCGGAATTTCTTGTCGGAGTATTTCATCTCGCAAACGTAAATGTAGCCCTCGGGACGCTCTATCAGAAGGTCAATCTGTGCGCCCCGCGATTTGGCGTCGGCCTTCTTGCTCCACGAGCACACGTTGCATTGCACTCCGCTTATTCCCAACGCGCTCTTTATCTGGTCGATATGGCGCAGACACACTTGCTCGAATGCGTAGCCCTGCCACGAGGCGCGTGTCTGGTCTTTCAGCGACGACCAGAAATGCGGGTTCTGACTCTTGTTGCCTGCCATGAATCTCAAGTAGAAGAGCGTGAACATATCAGTGAGCTGATAAATGGTGTCGCGCTGGCTTTTGCCGATGGCCGCGTAGCTTCGTATGAAATCGCAGTTGCAGAGGTTTTCCAATATCTCCGTGAGCGTGCCGTTGGTACTTATTTTCAATTCGTCCAATATTTCCTGACGGGTAAGTCCTTTCAGTTTGGATCCTAAAACGGCAAGCACTCTCTTGTAGGCCTGTGAGTCGTTGAAGAGTGTTCGCATCATGAAGTCGAACTCCATTTTAAGCTCCGAGTTGTCGTTGAAAAATAGCTTGTCGAAATTCTCCACCAATCCCAATGACGGATCCACCATGTCGAGGTAGAATGGGATTCCGCCCAGTGCCATGTAGCATTGCAGAACGAGGTCGCGTTTCCATCTGAATCCGCGATTCTTGAAAAACTCCTCTGTCTCGCCCAATGTAAACGGCCTCAGATATATGCGCCTTGTAACTCTGTTGTGGAGGCCTCCCTTGTCGCCGAAAAGCTTGCTGATAATCCATGTGGTGCTCGATCCGCATACTATCATCTTCAGACGGTCCTGAGTGGCTCCCCACATGTTCCAAAATGCCTCGAAGGCTCTCAGAAAGTTGGATTTGTGGGCGTCGAACCATGGCAGCTCGTCCATGAAAACCACGATTTTCCTCTTTTTTAGAGTCATGAGGTAGCTTTTGAGGAGGTCGAACGCCTCGAACCAGTTGTTGGGTTTGGGAATATATGTCTTGGTGTATGTAGATAGCTGATAGGCGAACCTCTCCAGTTGCTCGTTGGTCTCAATGCCGTATATTCCAGATACATAGAAATCGAATTTCTCGTCAAAATACTTCTTGATGAGATATGTTTTTCCCACGCGTCGGCGTCCATATACGGCTATCAGCTCGGCTTTTGGTGAGTCGATGCATTGTTTTAATGTTTTTTGTTCGGCTTTTCTGCCCACAAGATTTGTCTTTGTTGCCATATCTAAGTGCTTGATTATGGGCGCAAGTTACAAAAAATATTTCAATATTCCATCGCCACAACTATATTTTTTTTACTATTTGCGGCGAAGTAATAATTTTATTGTATCGCCACAAGTATCTGTTTTTGTATACTTGTGGCGATATAATAATTCGTAAAAACCTTATTATAAGTATTTGTAATGCGTTTTTGTGAATAAAAAGCGATGAAAAAAGTAGTGTTTTTTTTGATGAGATTGCAGATAATCGTCAATTAGTTGCAGTCCATTGTTTTTTTTAAACTTTTTGTCCATTACTTAGTCAAATAATCAAAAAAATAAATAACTTTGCGATACATTAAAAAATAGACAATATCCATTTTCTTTTATCTGAGAATAGTTTTTTGAATTGCGAATTTTTTTACCTAATACACTAAATATACAGAATGAAAAAACAATTGCTTCTTGGTATGATGGCAGGATTGTGCGGCATGGCCAATGCTCAGAATCCCCTTATTACCAATCAGTTTACAGCTGACCCTACAGCAAGGGTCTTCGATGGTAAAATGTATGTTTTCCCATCTCACGACATTATCAGCCCAGTGGAGCCAGAGAAGGAATGGTTCTGCATGGCAGATTATCACGTGTTCTCTTCCGACAATCTTACCCAGTGGCGCGACCACGGCAAGATCCTTGATCAGAAAGACGTGCCTTGGGGAAATCCCGAGGGCTATTCTATGTGGGCTCCCGACTGCGTAAAGGGCAAGGACGGACGCTATTATTTCTTCTTCCCAAATGCGCCAAAAGAGGGTAGGGGCTTCGGTGTTGGCGTTGCCATTGCCGACCGTCCTGAGGGTCCTTACAAGGCTGAGCCTGAGAATATCAAGGGCATCAGCGGCATCGACCCATGCGTGCTTCAGGCTTCCGACGGCAACAACTATATTTTCTGGGGTGGCGGCGGACTGCGCGTGGCCAAGCTCAAGGACAATCTCCTGGAGCTTGCCGACGACAATCCAACACAGACTGTTAAGTTTGGTGACCGCGAGATGACTATGATTGGCGCTGATGCCGCTCAGGGTCTCCCAGAGGGTTTCAAGGAAGGTCCTTTCGCTTTTGAGCACAATGGCAAATACTACCTCACTTATCCATGGGTTCGCGGCAAGAAGGGCGAGAAGGGTATCGACGGCAAGCCTACCGACAATCACACCGAGACTCTCGCCTACGCCATTAGCGACAATCCAATGGGTCCTTACGAG
>JAZUEG010000480.1:0-8257 GCA_045640025.1 Bacteroidales bacterium | reverse complement strand
GCCTCCGACTTCATCACATAGCTTCGTATCTGCGATCCCCACTCAATTTTCTTTTTCTTGCCCTCTATCTCGGCCTGTTTCTCACGTTTCTTGTTGAGCTCTATCTCGTAGAGGTGAGATTTCAGGATTCGGAGGGCGTTTTCGCGGTTTTGTCCCTGAGAGCGGCTCTCGGTGTTTTCCACCACGATGCCTGATGGAAGGTGGCGCACTCTCACGCCTGTCTCCACCTTGTTTACATTCTGTCCACCGGCGCCCGACGAGCGGAATGTGTCCCACTCCAGGTCGGATGGATTTATGTTGATCTCGATATCGTCGTTTATCAATGGAACCACGTACACAGAGGCGAATGTGGTCTGACGCTTGCCCTGAGCGTTGAATGGAGATATCCTCACCAATCTGTGGACTCCGTTCTCACCCTTCAGCCAGCCGAAAGCGTATTCGCCTGATATCTGGATGGTTGCGGTCTTTATTCCAGCCTCCTCGCCGTCGAGGTAGTTCATAGTCTCCACCTTGAAACCTGCGTCCTCGGCCCAGCGCATATACATACGGAGAAGCATCTGAGCCCAGTCGTTGGCCTCGGTGCCGCCCGCTCCGGCGTTTATCTTCAGGATGGCGTCGAAGGAGTCTTCCTCGTTGCGGAGCATATTCTGGAATTCCAGGTTCTCTATCAGGTTCAGGGCTGATGTATACTGAGAATCGTAATCTTCCGACACGTCCTCGCCAGCCTCGGCAAACTCTGCCAATACGTCGAGTTCTGATACGGCAGCCTCAGCTTCGTCGTAAGCCACAACCCAGCGCTTAACCACCTGAACCTCTTTCATGAAGTCCTCGGCGGCCTTGGCATCATCCCAGAATCCTGGAGCCTCGGTCTGTTTCTGCTTCTCGGCTACTATATCGCGCTTGTTGTCGATGTCAAAGATGCCTCCTCAGCTCCGATAATCTGTCCTTGAGAGCCTTATATTCGTCTTTGTTGTACATTGTTTATAGTAGTTAGTAAATAGTAGTTAGTAGTTAGTGGGCTGCTATTTATTTCAGTAGTTAGCTGTTGTTTTTTATCTCTAAGAGAATAAGAGAAGTAAGAGTATTTTTTTAAGAGAAGTAATTTTTTGTTCAAAAATTACTTTATGGAGGTTAAGAGCTCTCAGATGAATGCTCTTAATCTCAGCAAAGGAGTTTTTCGCAAGAAAAGCTCCGCCTCTAAACAAAAAATCTCTTATCCCTCTCACCCTCTTAGAGGCATAAAATTCATCGAACTACTCCAATCAACGGATACGGGTAATACTGTTGTCCGCGTTGATTTTCACGATTGATGATGGGAGGGCAACCTTTGTGTCCTCGCGTCGCCAGGTGGTGGCATAGTCCACCGAGTTTTTTATGTAGTCCGACAGCTCGGGCCAAAGGCTCGACGACTTGTGGCCGCTGGCGTTGGCCGATGTGGATACTATGGGTTTGCCGAATGCTGATATCAGCTGACGGCAATACTCGTCGTTGGGGATGCGGATGGCAACCGAGCCGTCTTCCGCTATCACGTTGCTGGCCAGGTTGCGTGCCGATGGATATATCACCGTGAGCGGACCAATGGCCTCCTCCATCAGCTCCACGGCCTTGAATGGCACCTCGCTTACGTATTGCTGAAGCATCAGGAAATTGCTGACAAGTATGATGCAGCTCTTGGAATCGGGGCGCATCTTGATGTCGTATATCTTCTTGATAGCCTCTGGATTGGTGGCGTCGCAGCCCAGACCCCACACAGTATCAGTGGGATAAAGCAGCACACCGCCCTTGTTGAGGCAGTCCAATGACCTTTGTATCTCTTTTTGCATCTTGTGATTTTAATGTTTGTGCAAAGGTAAGAAAAAAATTAATTTAATGAAAATAAAAATCCCTTACAGGGAAAATGATTTTTTCTATTGTCGAAAATCTGTAGTATCTTTGCACATATTTTATAATATTATGGTACAGACAGCAATACAAGACAGCAAGCCTCAGGGCAAAATATATATGGTGCCGATGAATCTCGGCGATGTGCAGCACAGCATTTTTCTTCCGCCATACGTGCTGGAGATTATCCGCGGCATCAGGTTTTTCATAGCCGAGAACGCCAGAACCGCGCGCAGATATTTCCTGACTCTCGGAATGAAGGAGTTTTTGCCTGATATCCAGATCTTTGAGATGGATAAGCACAACAAGGATTTCGACTACTCGCAGTATTTTGATGTTGTGAGGGCCGGAAACAATCTTGGTGTTATCTCTGAGGCCGGATGTCCGGGTGTGGCCGATCCTGGGGCTTCTGTGGCGCTCTCTGCCCATCGTGCAGGCATTCAGGTGGTTCCATTGGTGGGTCCGTCGTCGATACTTCTATCTGTAATGGCCAGCGGACTCAATGGACAGAGTTTCGCATTTGTTGGCTATCTGCCCATAAAGAATCCCGACCGCAACAAGCAGATTAAGCGCCTGGAGGACCGTAGCAAGGAACTAAATCAGACTCAGATATTTATAGAGACTCCATACAGGAACAACGCATTTATTCAGAATTTGTGTCAGGTATTATCGCCCAACACTTTGCTCACCGTGGCCTGCGATATCACCCTGTTCACCGAGTATATCAAGACTCAGACAATTGCCCAGTGGAAACAGACAAAGGTGGATATTGACAAAAGGCCTGCGATTTTTTTGATATTGAAGAAGAGGTAGGTGTTGCTCAATTTTCCAACAACTTGTTGGAAAATTGGGATTGAATATAAGTGATTGATTGTGTGATTGTTATAATTTTCCAACAAGTTGTTGGAAAATTAATATGATTTTTTCTAAGAAAAATTTACATAATATGAAAAGTATAGAAATCATTGATGAAGAATACGTTAAGTGGATTAAAGATTTGGCTGTTCGTTTTCGAAAAAGCCAGATTAAAGCCGCAGTAAAAGTTAATAGCGAGCAATTGTTGTTCAATTTTCAGTTGGGTAGAGATATTGTAGAAATGAAAGTTGAAGAACGTTGGGGAATTGGTGTTATTGAACAATTGGTTAGAGATTTAAAATCAGAATTTAATAATGCTAATGGCTTTTCTAAGAGTAATATTTACTATTGTAAAAAGTTCTACCTCCTCTATTCTCATCAGGTAGGAAATTCTCCTCAAGTTATTGACAATCAGATTGTCTCGATTACTTCTCAAGCTGGGGCGCAAATGGAGGTTTTCCAAATTCCTTGGGGGCATCATTGTCTTATCCTTGATAAAGTAAAGGGCGACCAGAACAAGGCCCTCTTTTTTGTGAGAAAGACCATTGAGAACGGCTGGAGTCGTTCTATGTTGTTGAATTTTATTGATACTAATTTGTATGAGCGTGAGGGGAAGGCGGTTACGAATTTCTCGGCCACCTTGCCCGAACCGATGAGTGATTTGGCAAAGGAGATAACTCGTGATCCATATAATTTTGCATTTGCCGGAATTACAGGCCGTTATAATGAGAAATTGCTGAAGTCGGCTTTGCTTAGGAATATTACTGAGTTCCTGATTGAGTTGGGGTCTGGGTTCGCATACGTTGGCAAGGAATACCGTCTCGAAATAGGTGATACTGAGAATTTTATAGATTTGTTGTTCTATCATCTCAATCTACGCTGTTATGTGGTGGTGGAGGTTAAGGTTGATAAATTCACACCTGGAGATATCGGTCAGTTGAGCACATACGTAGTGGCTTGCAATCACATTCTGAAACGTGAGGACGACAAGCCTACCATTGGATTGCTGGTTTGCAAAAACAAGGATAACACTATGGCTCAATACGCATTGGAAGGCAGTAGCCAGCCTATTGGAATTTCATCGTATGAGCTTGAGAAACTTTATCCTACAAATGTTGAGGGCCTGATACCGACAATTGAGGAACTGGAGGCCAAATTGTAAAACGCCGGGCCGACACATAGGTGCGGTCCCTACAAACTAAAAAACTATGTCATCAACTATCACTGCCATTTGCACCGCTCAGGGCAATGGCGCAATTTCTATGATACGTGTCTCTGGTCCAGAGGCTTATGATATTGTCGGAAAGATTTTCCGCCCATTGAGAGCCAGCTTCAATTTTGAGGCTGATGCTCAGAAAAACCATTTTTACAATGGTTACATTATCGACAGCGACGGCGAGACTCTCGATAGGGTAGTGGTGCTTACTTATCGCGCGCCAAATTCATACACCGGCGAGGACACCGTGGAAATATCGTGTCACGCCAGCATTTATATTCAGCATCAGATACTTAAACTCTTGATATCCAACGGCGCTGTGCCTGCCGAGCCTGGCGAGTTTACACGCCGTGCATTCGTTAACAAGAAAATGGACCTATCGCAGGCCGAGGCTGTGGCCGATTTGATAGCCTCGAAATCCAAGGCCGACCACCAGATTGCGATTAATCAGATGCGTGGCGGTATCACTCAGGAAATTAAACGATTGAGGGATTTGCTCCTTAAGTTTACCTCTTTGATGGAACTGGAACTTGATTTCAGCGAGGAGGATGTGGAGTTTGCCGACCGTACCCAACTCAACGATATTCTCTCCGAGACCGACGGCTACCTTACAAGATTGATTGACTCCTTCAACTATGGAAACGCTATAAAGAACGGCGTTCCCGTGGCTATCTGCGGTCAGCCAAATGCCGGAAAATCAACGCTTTTGAATGCCCTTCTCAACGACGAGCGTGCCATTGTCAGCGACATTCCTGGAACCACCCGCGATATCCTTGAGGACACAATTATTATAAAGGGCGTTACCTACCGACTTATCGACACAGCCGGAATCCGCGAGACCGACGACCGCATTGAATCGCTTGGTATCGACCGTGCAAAGTCGGCGATGCAGAAGGCCCGAATCGTTATCCTGCTTCTCGATGCCCAATTTGACCTTCAGAAACAGATTGACGATGTTCTTCCCAAGGATTTGGATTCCGATGTGGTGGCCGTTGTCAACAAGTGCGATGTCGCCGATGTGGATGTGTCGGCACTCTCTGATTTCAGGAAAGTTATAAAAATATCCGCCAAGAACAGGACCAACATTCAGGAGCTTACAGATATCTTGGCGTCATTAGCCAGCTCCGACTATTCAGCCGGTGACGTGATCCTCACAAATATCCGCCACCTCGATATCTTCACCAAGGCCCGCGAAAGCCTCCGCCGTGGTCATCAGGCCTTGCGCGACGGCCTCAGCGGCGAATTTGTGTCGCAAGATATCCGGGAAGTCCTCCGCTATTTCGCCGATATCACTGGCGACGAGATTACAACGGACGAGGTGCTGGGGAATATATTTAAGAATTTCTGTATAGGAAAGTAATTTCTGTTGATTTGCAAAAATGACAAAGGCAGACGGATTTCTGAAATGAATTCGTCTGCCGTTTTGTAGATATAATGCATTTGTGTATCAGTGAGTTCTGTTTATTTTCGGTATTTTTCGGAAATTATCCAGGAGCCAGTCTTGTCGGAGCCAGTTCGTGAGATTAGGCCTATTTCTTTTAAATGCTTTATCGATCTTGTGATGCTTGATTTTGATTTAGATAATTTCAGTGCAAGTTCATCGTATGTGATGCTGGCGTTGCCTATTATCTCTTGAACCAAAAGAGCTTCTTCCTCTGTAAGGTCGTATGCATTTACATAGTCATTTACATAGTCATTTACATGGTCAGACTTGTTGCCGTTTATTTGTTCTTGTCTGTTTGACAGATTGAGGATGCATTTGAAAATGTCTCCGTCCTCTATTTCTGGCATATTGCCAGCGTAGAATAATGGACAGTATTTTTTGAAAGTGATTGCTCCTGCGCCAATTTCTTCTATCCATCCCATTTCGCGAAAAACACTTGCTATTGTTGGATTTTTGGGGAATGGCAATAGTTGGTCCACGGTTACGTGTTTGTTGTAACGGGGACGGTTTGCATTTTCTGTATAGATACTTTGAGGTGTGATTATAAGTCTTGCAACCGACGGATTGGAATATTCCCTATGTATCAGGAAATTGATTATCCACTCACGCATAATTTTGTTCCTAAGACTTAACCTTTGTCCGTTGTTTTCGATGTTTGGTTTCTCGTCAAGATGCTTTTCACAGAAATGGAAAATCTGGCTATATGCCTGCAAAATATTGCAATCCAATTTTATGCGGTCGTCATATAGCATCATGTCAGGATCTGATCGGTATAGTAGGTCTGATACACAATTTCTGCCGGCTATGCCCAAAGCCATAGGCCCTCCAAATAGCAGTGCCGCTGCCATAGTATATCCCTCGTTGCCGTCACGATCGCGAAGATACATACGTCGGGTTCGGAGTATTTCGTCGTCAGTCATAGATAGCCATGCATGGTGAGGGTTGTGAAGTTGTATTTGTTGACGCATATAAGAGAAGGTGTCTGGGTCAAAATCTTCAAAACGCAGTTGTGGGTATACTCTGTTTTCTGATGAACTATCTTGTTTCCGAATGGCCATAGAGGCAATAGCGTCGTCGTTTTTGATAATAAAATCCCCTTCGCCGTTGCGATCCCATATATCTCCTTTATATGTGTGGATATGTCTGCTTTCTGGTACACTTATACAGATAACTTCTTTGCCATCTATCGTTATTATCTCGTTGGCCATGAAGATTGATGGACGGATGAGTTGTTCGTTGTTCATGTCTTTGATTAGATTCTCCTGTTGTGTCTTGGCGTCATCAACTCCTACTATTGTGCCATCGTCCTCTATGCCAAGCAATATGTGTCCGCCACAGCGATTGAGCATTGCGCACATAGATTCAAATGCTGAACGCGAAAGAGATTTGCGTGAGCGTTTGAATTCTATGGAAATGGTTTCTCCTTCCGATGCCCAAAGTTTTATCTGTTCGGATGTTGTCTTCATTGTAATTTGTTGTTATAATTGTGGAATACTATGTGCAAAGGTAATTATTTTTATCAACTAATTGCACTTCCAATTAGAATTTACGCTTATCTTTATAAGATTTTTTTTTCTCTAATTCGTAATTTTTTTAGAATAACAAGAGATATTTATCGCAATTATCGCAATAAAAAAAGAGCCTTGGGACAATTGTCGTTCCCAAGCTCTCTTTTTTTTGTAATAATGACAAAGGCAGACGAATTACAAAAAATAATGAATTCGTCTGCCTTTTGATGTTTTATTGGCGGATGGCGATGTATCCGCTCTCGTCTATCATATCCGCTCCTCTTGGAGTGAACAAGAATTGGTACAACTCGTAAGCCTTGCTGTCGTGGCTCTCGGTTTTACGGATTGCTGTGTAGATGCTTGATATGAACGGATAGGTGTTGTCTCTTAGTGAGTTCTTGCTTGGGGCTACGCCGTTTATCGAAAGCATATCCACTTTTATTAGGTCGCGTACCATAGCCGTGCAATAGAAAAATGGCGTGTAGCCTATTCCGTATTCGTCGTTCTCTATTTGATGGTATGGAGAGGACATTTGTGTGCCTATGATTTCAACCATATATTTGCCGTCTATCATAGTTAGCCCCGACATTACTAAGGTTTCCATTTTCTCCTGACTTCCCGAGTCGGTGTCCCTGATGTATGGAGTGATCTTGTGGTCGGGACCGCCAACTTCTTTCCAATTGGTGATTTCGCCTGTGTAGATTTTCTGGACTTGTTCTACTGTGAGATTCTTGACGGGATTCTTGGGATTCACGATGAAGACCAATGCGTCTATGGCCAATGGAGTAGTTACAAGTTCAACTCCCTTTTCAGCTGAAAGCTGTTCCTCGTTTCTGGAGATGTCGCGACTGGCGATTATGAAGTCGGTGTTGCCTTCTATTAAATTTACGTATGCGCCGTGGGTGCCACTGCAAGCGTTTTTGTCGTTGTATTCTTTCCACGATAGGCCTGTGTCGTTGCTTGGAGAAATTATGTATGTTGTTCCTCCCAACCAGTCGCGTTCCCATTGGTATGGGATGTTGAGCAGATTGTATGCAACGAGGTCTCTAACGGGTTTTGTGCTTGTAGAGCAGTCGGTTAGTGGCCATTCCTCGAAGGAAATACTGATTTTGTCAGATTCCTGATCGTCTTTGTTGCATCCCGAAAAGATTACGGATGAGACGATTGCAATGCCTGCAATTAGTTTGTGTTTGTAGTTCATTTTGTTTTGATTTCACTAGTGTCCACTAAAAAATAGCGGACACATAAAGTTTAACAATTATCAAATAAACTAGGACCATCAAAATCCTTCAGGTCTTTGAAATTATTGAATTTAGTTTTGCTAAAAAGATCACTCAGGTGAGTCTTGTCTGT
>JAZUEG010000479.1:0-2937 GCA_045640025.1 Bacteroidales bacterium | reverse complement strand
GCTCAGGTTGTAGAGTGCCGATTCGTCCTCGGTGCAACTCATTGTTTTTCTGGCGTTTATCGGGAACAGGATATTGAAGCACCTGTCCATGAATTCTCTGGCCTGCTTTTTGGAAGGCTTGTCGATGCTCATGCCGCACTGCACTTGGTGTAGTTTTTCAAGCACGTCGGTTATTACCGACTCTTTGTTTTTGTTGGTGTTTAGCATTTTATTTTTTAATTAAGTGACGCAAAGATAGTGTTTTTTTGAGTTTTTTGATTAACTTTGTCGCATAAAAAATTTATAAAAGATTCGAGAAAATGAATAATATTTTGAACACCAGTTTCGATACCCTGTATCTGTTTGCAGGCATGGTTCTCTTCGAGTACATTATCGCGCTGATAATGATGGCCAGAAGAAACCTTAATCTGCTCCGAGTATTTTTTGCCGTGCTTTCCGGCAATGCCATCAGCGCGCTCATGTGTCTCTTCCTGCCGGCGGGCAGCAGCGACCTGGGTTATTACACCTGGCTCGCCATTGCGTTTGGCGCCTCTGTGGTGGTGGAGTATTTTATCTACCTGGCATATTTCCGCGACCGTGAATACAGCTTCCGCAATATCAGGTTCTTCTTCTGCTCGCTGTTCGCCAATATAGTCTCGTTTGCCGGAGTAGGGCTTTTGCAGCATTTCGAGGTTATCGATTAGTTTGCCATTAGCTGATACAATAAAAAACAATACATGCAAAAATCCCATCCTCCAGAATATATCCGGGGAATGGGATTTTCATTTTTTGGGGTATTGCAGCTAATGGCGGTTTTTAGTTTTTGCTCTGTACTGTACCCTTTATTGAGAGTACCACAGGGCTGTTTTTGGCATTGCTGTATACCGTGATGGTCTTGCTGAAGCTGCCGATGCGGTTGCTGTCGTATTTCACCTTGATTTTGCCGCGTCCCTTGCTTGGGATTGGCTCGCGGTTCCATTCGGGAGTGGTGCATCCGCAACTTGTGGATACGTTGTTGAGGATGAGGTTGCCCTTGCCGGTATTCACGAACTCGAAATCATACGAAACATCAGAACCTGCCTCCACATTTCCGAAGTTGTGGTCGGTGTACTTGAAGGTAATCTCCACACCGTCTACTATTGAAGCCTCAAGCTGGGCAAGGGAATCGCTCGCGGCCTTGGCCAGTGAATCCTGGATTCTCTTCTGATTTCTGGCCTCTTCCCTCATTTCCCTTCTTGTCTTGCTCTGGGCTTCGGTGTCCTGACAGAACAGCGCCGATGCGAACAGCGCCAATATTGTCATGATAAGGTATTTTCTCATTTCCTTTGGTTTTTATTGTTTGTATTATGGGTTATTTCCCTTCTTAAACTTCACTTTTCAGGATTTTATTTCGTATGAAAGCGAATTTTAAGATTTTTTAGTCGAGTGTGTGAACCACGAGGCCGCTGCGGAGCTTTGGCTCAAACCATGTAGTCTTTGGAGGCATGATGTTGCCGGTATCGGCTATGTTCAGCAGCTGATCCATGCTTACGGCATACATTGCGAAAGCGCACTTCATCTCGCCGCTGTCCACTCTCTTCTTGAGCTCCTGAAGGCCGCGGATACCGCCCACGAAGTCGATTCTCTTGCTTGTGCGGAGGTCCTGGATATCGAGTATTGGCTCCAAAACCTGCTTGGTGAGGATTGTTACGTCGAGAACGCCGATTGGGTCGTTGTTGTCGTAGGTGCCGTTCTTGGCGTTCAGCTTGTACCAGTTGCCCTCCAGATAGAGGCTCATCTCGTGTGGCTGGGCAGGCTGATAGATGTCGGCGCCCTTCTTCTCGATGTCGAAGCTCTTGGAGAGTTTCTCGAGGAACTGCTCAGGAGTGTTGCCGTTCAGGTCCTTGATTACGCGGTTGTAGTCCATGATCTTCAGCTGATTGTCAGGGAAGATTACAGCCAGGAAGTAGTTGTATTCCTCGTTGCCGGTGTGGTTGGGATTCTTGCTCTTGCGCTCCAGGCCCACGCGTGCGGCTGCGGCTGTTCTGTGGTGGCCATCAGCTACATACAATGCAGGAACCTTCTCGGCGAAAAGCTTCTCGATCTCGGCATTGGTCTTTGGGCAGTTGATGGTCCAGAACTGGTGACCGAAACCGTCGTTGGATACGAAATCGTAGTCGGCCTTCTGATTCTTCACGATGTCGTTTACTATGGCATCTATCTCAGGAACAGCGCGGTAGCTGAGGAATACAGGCTCGGCGTTGGCGTTCATGGTGTTGATGAGTACCATGCGGTCGTCCTCCTTATCTGGACGTGTAAGCTCGTGCTTCTTGATTATCTGATTCTGGTAATCCTCGCAGAAGGCGGCGCCGGCAATACCGTACTGAGTGCGGCCGTTCATTGTCTGGGCGTAGATATAGAACTTTGGCTCATCTTCCTTAATGAGCCAGCCCTTCTCCTGGAAGTTCTTGAAGTTCTCCACCGACTTCTGGTAAACCACCTCTGAGTGTGGGTCCATATTGGGGTCGAGGTCAATCTCGGCACGTGTGATGTGCAGAAACGAGTGCTCATTGCCCTCGGCCATCTTTGCGGCCTCCTGGGCGTTCATTACGTCGTAAGGCAGGCAAGAGAGCTCTGCCGCGATATCTTTCTGAGGTCTAAGGCCTCTGAATGGTTTTACTGTTGACATTTTTAATTACCTGTTTTGTTTTAAATAAATCTGACGGCAAAAATAGAAAATATTCGTGAATTGTTAGCAATAAAATGATAAAAAAAAGAGACGGGGGAGGAGTTATATAAAAATAGCCCTCCGCGAAAAAAACTTTCGTAGAGGGCTTTGTTAATCAATCATCCGGTAGTTTTATTATTTCATCTTTCCAGAGTAGAAGAAGAGGTAAGCCACGCCGATGGCCATGATGAGCACTGCACCGGCCTGTCCCATCATATCGCTGAATACACCCATCAGCAATGGGAAGAGTG
>JAZUEG010000478.1:0-4244 GCA_045640025.1 Bacteroidales bacterium | reverse complement strand
CGCGCTCCAGAGAGAGCTCGTCGAAGTAGAGACGGTCGCACATGTCGTAGTCGGTAGATACGGTCTCGGGGTTGTAGTAGATCATGATGGACTTGTAGCCCAGCTTGCGAGCGGTGTTGATGGCATTGACAGAGCACCAGTCAAACTCTACGCTGGAACCGATGCGGTATGCACCCGAACCCAGTACGATGACCGACTTCTCATTCTTGTACCACTCGATGCTGTGCTCCTGAGGCTTCAGGCATATCTTCTTCCACTCCTCGGTGGTGAGGGTGTCGGCATTGGTAGGCTCTACCTGGCCCAGATAGGTGAAGTAGAGGTAGTTGGTCAGCTCAGGATGCTCACCGCCTACGGTCTCGATGCGGCGTACGGTGGGCAGGATGCCACGAGCCTTACGCTGCTTGCGTACCTCGAGGTTAGCCTTCTCCATGTTGCCCTCGGGCTTCAGTACGAAGCGAGCGATCTGGAAGTCAGAGAAACCAGCACCCTTCACCTCGCGCATCTTCTCGTCGGAGATCTCGTCGAGGCTGTTGTACTGCTGCAGTTCGTGCTTGAGGTCCACGATGTGCTTCATGCGAGAGAGGAACCATACATCGATCTTCGTCAGCTCCTCGATGCGCTCTATGGTGTAGCCCTCCTCGAGAGCCTGAGCGATGGCGAAGATACGGAGGTCGGTGGGGTTGGCCAGCTCCTCGTCCAGGTTGTCGAACTTCGTGTGGTCGTTGCCCACGAAACCGTGCATGCCCTGACCGATCATACGCAGACCCTTCTGCAGCATCTCCTCGAAGCTGCGACCGATGGCCATGATCTCACCTACCGACTTCATGCTCGAACCGATGAGGCGGCTCACACCGGCAAACTTGGTGAGGTCCCAGCGAGGGATCTTACAGATCATATAGTCGATAGAGGGAGCCACGTAGGCTGAGTTGGGAGTACCCATCTCACCGATCTGGTCGAGGGTGTAGCCCAGGGCGATCTTGGCAGCCACGAAGGCCAGAGGATAACCGGTAGCCTTTGAAGCGAGGGCAGAAGAGCGAGAGAGACGAGCGTTGTTCTCGATGATACGGTAGTCGTTGGTCTCTGCGTTGAAGGCGAACTGTATGTTGCACTCACCCACGATGCCGAGGTGACGCACGCACTTACGGCTGATCTCCTGCAAGTACTCCACCTGCTGCTTGGTGAGCGACATGGTGGGAGCTACCACGATGGACTCACCGGTGTGGATACCCAGAGGGTCAAAGTTCTCCATGGAGGCTACGGTGAAGCAGTGGTCGTTGGCGTCGCGGATTACCTCAAACTCAATCTCCTTCCAGCCCTTCAATGACTCCTCTACAAGTACCTGAGGAGCGAATGTGAAGGCCGACTCAGCAATCTCGATGAAAGTCTTCTCATCTGGACAAACGCCAGAGCCGAGACCGCCGAGAGCGTATGCCGAGCGGATCATAATTGGATAACCGATCTTTCGGGCGGCGGCGATAGCCTCGTCCATAGTCTCACAGGCCTGAGATACAGGAACCTTGAGGTCCACCTTGTTCAACTCCTTAACGAAGAGGTCGCGATCCTCGGTGTTCATAATGGCCTCCACGCTTGTGCCGAGCACCTCCACGCCGTATTCCTTGAGCACACCGCTCTGATACAACGCAGTACCCACATTCAAACCAGTCTGACCACCCCAGGCCAGCATAATGCCGTCAGGACGCTCTTTCTTGATGATCTCGGTAATGAAATAAGGAGTGATAGGCAGGAAATAGACCTTGTCGGCAATGCCTTCGCTGGTCTGGATAGTTGCCACATTTGGGTTTACGAGAACAGACTTGATGCCTTCCTCGCGCAGAGCCTTAAGGGCCTGAGAGCCAGAGTAGTCGAACTCACCAGCCTGGCCGATTTTCAAAGCGCCCGAACCAAGCACGAGCACTTTCTTCAGTTGTTTTTTCATATAGCTTTTAAAAAGATAAGTATTTTACTTAAAAATCCGATTGCGATATTACAAAAAATACTTATATGATGCAATAAAAAGGGGGAGAAAAATTTTTTGAAAATGTTGGAAAATATAATTATCTTTGCATAAATTAAAAATTCTACATTATGTCAGAAATAGAAAAAGAAGAGAAAAAGAAAGACGAGGAACTTTTCAAGCTGATACTCAAAAAGACAGGAATGACTTACAAGGAATTCCTCTTCCTCGTAAAACATAATTATGTAGCCTGCAATTTGGATGTTCTTTCCGAAGAGGAAAAGAGCCTATTTAATATAAAGGTGGCATAATGGATCCTAACTTAGTTCATATATATGTTGATACTAATGTTCTGATTAATTATTGTACTAATCAGAGCAATGATGTGGAAGCATTGAATTATGTTTTTAGTAAAAAGCGTAAGGAGGTTCTCTTTACGTCATCGTTGGCTATTGTCCAAACCATAACAAATCTTCAGACAAAGAAATCCAATAGAAGTGCTTTTTCAAGCGAAAAGGTATATGAGTTGATTGGAAAATTTGTCTCTAAGTTCACCATATTGGATTTAACATTGGACGATATCCTTAAGTCCCAAAACGAGGGAGGTAAGGATGTAGAAGACCGCATTCACGCCGTGATTTGTAAGAAGCGGAAATGTTTCGCGGTTTTAACTAATAACACTTCTGATTTTAAACAAATTAAGGATATTTGCATACTTCCTGTGAAATTGGGTTATTTGAAGACTTTGATTAAATAATCAAATGGATATCGAAGATATTTTTGATGTATATTTCAGGCGGAATGCTTTTGTGGTTTCGGCGCCTGAGGATTTGGATGTGCTGAGGCAGGGATTGGAGGAGAACTTCGACGAGGTGGATTATTTCCTCAACAGCGAGGATTCCTTGGAGTTGGCGCTTAAGGAAATGCTTGCCGAGGACGCCCTTTGTGAGTCTTTTGATGAGGCAATCGTACGCCGTGCCTTGGAACTCGGGTATTATCCGATGGCCATCAAGGGCCGTGTCTATTCCTTCAACGACATTGACGATTCGGTAATTTCCACCAAGCAATATCCGTCGTTGGAATCTTTCCTTAGAGATTCCTACGGCAAGGGCGTTTATTGCGCCACTCCCACAGTCAGGTACCACGCCAAAAAACTCCTTATCCGTCCCGAGGATTTTCACGTATCGAAGAAGTTTGCGAAGTGGGTTAGGGGCAAGTTCGCTGGCTGTACTCTCTGCTTCAACAGGAATTTCGACCTTTGTCTCTCGGAGCTGATACATACATATCCCGACACTTGGCTTTTCCCGCCATTGGCTCGCATACTGAAAAACATTCACGAGAATCCCGATACCGTGAGCGTGGATTCCGTTGAACTATGGCGTGGCAACGAGCTGATAGCAGGAGAGATAGGCTTCGTCACAAAAAACGCATACGCAAGCCTGTCAGGTTTTCATAAGGAGACTGATTCAGGAAATGTTCAGATGCTGGCATTGGGCAAATACCTGTTTCAGAACGGTTTCGCATATTGGGACCTCGGAATGGAGTTGGAATACAAATACCGATTCGGCGCCAAGGATTACGACCGCGACGGACAGGAGGCTATGTATGACACGCTATCAGCTGAAAGAAAAAAACTTACCGATAGAGAGATTCCGCTGGAGGAATTGTTGTGAAATTATTTGTAACTTACTGATTTCTTTATAAATTTGCACCCGAATATTAATAAAAAGCATTATATAATGAAAAAACTTCAGTTTTTATTGATTTCCGCTGGTCTGATGCTTTGCGCTTGCGGAGGCGCCAAGACTGGCAACAACAATTCCCAGGATGCAGACAAGGCTCCTGTGGCTGAGAAAACCGCTGAGACAGAGACTCCTAAGGACAGCAGGACTTATCTCGACGCAATGAGTATGGGATATTATGGCAACGTGAAGTCCGTAAAGGAGGATTCTGAGATTTTCCTGGCTTTCAACAAGGACGGATCCATCTCTAAGTTCTATGAATATGATATCAAGGATCCCAACGGCAAGACTCCTATTCCTTCGGAGTATGGTGACCAGTTTATCACCATCACCCGTGGTGACGACAAGTTGATAACTATGATAGAGCGTGGCGATGGCAACGAGGGCGATTACTACCAGTTTTCGTACAACGACGACAAGACCATCAGCGTACGTGACTATACATTCCTCGGTGGCGCCTGGACAGAAATCAAGACCGACTGGGAGAACGGCAAACTCGTGAAGTGGACCTGGACCTCAGGTTGCGAGGGCGAGGATGAGGAGGAAGA
>JAZUEG010000477.1:0-3703 GCA_045640025.1 Bacteroidales bacterium | reverse complement strand
GATTTGGTTGTAGATAATGTTATTATTACAATTAATTTAATAACATTTTTTTTGTAAAATATAATATAATATAATTTTATTAGCTTCCGTCAGAAATTCTTTGAAAAATTTTGAACACTGACCTACGAGATATAGTTGTTGGAGACATAAATTCGATCCTTATCCACCGCTGAGGATTTTTTCAGATCTCACAAGTGGAGAGTGATAATAAGGACGGGAGGATATTTTGATGTCGCTAAATGACCACGAACAGATCCTCCAATGTTACTTGAAACATAATCTGTTTTGAGTACATATTATCCTCCAGTCCTTGCGTTGTTATGAATACAGGCCAAATGGCAAAGCCTTGCGCTGACGACTCCTGGAAACGGCTGATGCGGTTTGTGAGTTTATCGTGCTCGGCTTTGGAGATGGCGTACTTAGTGTTGGAGTATTTTATCTCGCAGAGTTCTATTATGCGATCCTTGCGCTCAAGTATCAAGTCTATCTGTACGTCGGAGCCACGCCACGAATAATATTCCACCGACATATAGTCGATATGTAGTCTCCTCTTTATCTGAGGAATGTGTGCCATAGCCACCTTCTCGAAACTTAGACCATACCAAGTGTTGAGTTCAGGATTGTTGATGTTGTTGGTCCAAAAACTTGAGTCAACCGAATTTTTGTTTATGAATGTTAGGTAAAAGATGGAATAGAAGTCCGTAAGTTGGTAAATGCCGTTCTTGGCGGTGATTTTCTTGTCTTTTGTGTTGTAGAACCTTACAAAATCGCAGTTAATCAGGTCTTCCAGTTTCTCTGAGAGATGTCCGTTGTTGGCCTTGCCCAACTTGGCTGATAGTTCGGTTTTTGTCAGTCCTGATTTCTTGCTTGCAAGAGCCTTTACAATCTCCATATACGAGTCTGCTGAACTGAAAAGAGTCTTGAACAACCTTGAAAACTCACGCCTCAGTTCACCGTTTTGGCAGAAAAACAGGTCGTCGATATTTTGAGAAAGGCTTTTCCTATTGTTTATCAAACTTAGGTAATAAGGTATGCCACCAAGTATCATATACGCCTGAAGATATTGCATATCGTCCCATACAACGTTTTGGCTTTTAAGGTATTCTCTGGTTTCTCCCAGACAGAATGGCCTTAAGTGTATCTCGTGGGTTATCCTGTTGTGCAGACCGCCCCTTGAGTCTATGATATTGCCTATCATCCAAGATGTTGCTGAACCGCACACTATTAGTTTTATATTATCTTGCTTGGAAGCCCAACTGTTCCAAAAATAACCTAATGCCTCCACCAATCCCGAGCCCTTGTAGTCGAGACAGGGAAGTTCGTCGATAAATATGATGCAAGGCTTTCCTTCTGATATTTTGTTGGAAAGGAATTTCCTGAGCAGCGAAAAAGCGTCGAGCCAATCAGCAGGAGTTTTCTCTATTTCCAGTCCGTATTGCTCAAAGGCGTCTGACATTGCCTTAAACTGCATTTTCTTGTTGCCGTCGATAATTCCAGTGAAAGAGAAAGCATACTGGCTCTTGAAAAGTTGGTCTATAAGATAAGTCTTGCCGATGCGTCGTCTGCCATAAACCGCTATGAATTCGGCTTTCGACGAGTTGATGTATTGGTTGAGCAATTCAATTTCCTCGGTTCTTCCTATAAGGTTTTCCATATCTTGTCGGTAAAAAAAACTGATGCAAATATAATATATAAAAACGATAATTCGGGCGAAATCGATGAAAATTTTGTCGATTTCGCCCAGATTGTTAATAATTCGGGCGAAATCAAAGGGAAAAACAAGCGATTTCGCCCGTTTTCTCAGGTTGCCTTTCCATTTCTTCCGACGTTAACCTTCTAATAAACATTGCTCCAATTTCGCGAATTTTACTATTTTTGCAATCGTAAAACCCAAATCGAAAATGATATGAGCGATGAAAACAAAGTGTCTCAGGGAGATATAGTAATATATCAATTGGACGATGGCAAGATGCAGATTGATGTCAGGTTCTCTGACGATACTGTCTGGCTTACCCAACAGCAAATGGCAGACTTGTTTCAGTCGAGTAGGACGAATGTGGTAGAGCATATAAAGAATATCTATGAAGAGGAAGAACTTGATGAGAATTCAACTTGTCGGAAATTCCGACAAGTTCGATTAGAGGGAGGACGTCAAGTGGAAAGGAATATGCCTTTCTATAATCTAGATATGATAATCTCTCTTGGATATAGAATTAAAAGTGCTATTGCCACAAAGTTTCGCCGTTGGGCCACTGAAAAACTCAAGGAGTATCTTATAAAAGGTTTCGCAATCGACGACCTGAGGCTTAAGGGACTTGGCGGTGGCAATTACTGGCGCGAACTCCTGGATCGTATCCGCGACATTCGTTCCAGCGAGAAGGTTATGTATCGTCAGGTGCTGGATTTGTATGCCACAAGTGCCGACTATGATCCTAAGTGCCGTGAGTCCATAGCGTTCTTCAAGATGGTGCAGAATAAATTCCATTTTGCGGTGCACGGCAATACCGCCGCCGAGTTGATTTACAACCGCGCCGACTCCGATAAGGAGTTTATGGGACTCACCACTTTTAGTGGCGATTTCCCGACAAAGAAAGACGTAGTGATTGCCAAAAACTATCTTGAGGAGAATGAACTTAAGGTCTTGAACAATCTTGTGTCGGCATATTTCGATTTGGCCGAGATTAACGCCATAGAGCATAATACTATGTATATGAGTGATTATGTTGCAGAGTTGGACCGTATTTTGTCCAGCACGGGCAAGCAGGTTCTCGATAATGCAGGCTCTGTAAGCCATAAGCAGGCTGTAGAGAAGGCGGAAGCAGAATATCAGAAATTCATTCAGAAAAACCTTTCGCCAGTAGAGCGTGACTATCTGAATGCAATTAAGGAATTGGAACAAACCGCCAAAGAGCAATCAAAAATCAAAAATCGAAAATGATATGAGCGACCTCGACTACATAAATTTTATCCGCAAGGGTGACAACACCGTCATCGCTAGGCTTTATCAGAGGCTGTGGGCGTCGGTGTTCAGGTTTATGTTCAAGAGCGGGAGCCTCAGCAACGACAATCTCCAGGATATTTTCCAGGAGTCGATAGTGTGCCTTGTCACCAACGCAAGGAAAGACGGTTTCAGCCTCAACTGCAAACTGGAGATCTCCGTGATATCCATTTACAAGAATTTGGTCAGCAGTTATTTGCGTAAGTAGTTGCGTCTCACTTATGCGAACCTTGTCTTTAACACAGACTTTGATGTCAAGGCGTAAGAATTCTACTTGTTGAATATGAACTATTTCGAGGCTCTTGCTCATCTTAGTGATAACTATTTTGATAAGGTCGAGTCATTGCAGAGAAAGGTGTCTGAAAGCAATTGCAAATACGCCGAGAAGACTATGAGGTATTGGAGATGTAGTATTTAATTATCAAACTAAAATAGAATGAAAAATAATAATATTATTTACAGTGATAATCATAACTAGTTAATTTATAAAAACATTTTTTGTAATTTCAAAATCTTGATTTTTAAATAATTTAGCAAGAGGTAAACTTACGGATGTTAATAAAATTATATTATAATTATTCAACTTTCGCAAGTTGATTAAATAATTGACAATCAATAAAAAAAAGTAATATTTATTTCGCTAATATACTAGAAAATAGTATATTTGAGTACCAAATAAATACAAAAATACATTAAATCTCAAAG
>JAZUEG010000476.1:0-16561 GCA_045640025.1 Bacteroidales bacterium | reverse complement strand
CAATATATTCGATTTTTCTGATAAGTTGTATGGATGGCGTGGCGTAATCCGCTCAGAGAGAGAAAGCGATGAGTGGATAGAGTTTGATGCCAATGATCTGTTGTTGCCTAAGGATTCTGTTATCGCGCGTCTTAATGTATCGCCTGAGATGCAGAAAAATCAGAAGAATTCAGCAGAAATGCCTGTTTACACATTGAAAGCCCGTGTAGCGGGAAGCAACGAATGTGCATTCTTCGCATTGCCTATCTCCGAGACCGGACTGGGTATTTTCAGTTCGCAGAATTCTCTGGAGGCATTCCTGAACGAAAGGGAAAATCAAGAGATAAAATCCAATATTACGGCCGTTTTCGATAATGCCGTAAACAAGTTGGAAGTAACATTGAATGTTATTACCAACAACAACAAGCAGAAGACAATTAATGTAGAGTATAATGTAGGACGTCCTATGTCTCAGAATGATATGCTTATTTGGCCGAACTTCATCTCTGAGCAGTGGAACAAGTATTATCTCTATTCGGAGTTGCCTCACAATATCAACTCAGAGAGATGTCCGTTTAGGGCAGTTCCTTTTGTGGGGGTTGCCGACAAGGATTTGGTTGGTATCAGAGACAACGACAACAATATCAAGTATCTGAAAACTTCTGATTGTATTGCAGTCACCGATTCCAGAACCTCCGACCAGATTTATAAGTATGAGATTTATCAGAGCGAATTCCCTTTCAAGGGAGTCCTGATGACCTCGGCCAACAAGCCAAGCGGATTCTTCATTATCCGTTACGACTCACAGGCTGGAAATGATGTTCCTACATATTATCCAAACAAGGCTTTGAAGCAAGTAACACTTGGTGTGGATTTCGGTAGCACCAATACTGCCATAGCGTATTTTGGAGAAGAGATGCAGGAGGCTAAAGGTCTGATGCTGAAGAATCAGGTAGTTTCGCTTCTTCAGTCCGAGAATATGCATAACAAGAAGTTCACAACCGAGAAGAATTTGTTGTTCTATCAGAATGATGAGATTCTTTCTAATGGAATTAAGAGTATTCTTGCAGTGCAGAACGACCAGCACCTTCCACAGTCAGAAATAGAGAATGCCACCAAACGTATTACGTATATTCAGGAGGCTGTAAAAGGTGGTATGCCCTGTTTCCGTAGGGAAATTCCAATCAAATCGGTTCAGGAAGGCAAGATGTTGGTGGAGTTTCCTGGAAACTCGCAAGTCAACCTTATTCACAATATGAAATGGGTTGATTCTGATGAGGAAAAGGCGCATAAGACTGCATATCTGTCTTCGTTGATAATGCACGTTTATGCCAATCTTTTCGAGGAGGGATTTGTGCCTAACCAACTTAATTGGTCTTATCCTTCTGCGATGAATTATACCCTTATTCAGCAGTATAGGCAGATTTGGAAATTGCTTGAAAAGATATCTCCTGTCAATGGAACTTCATTGTCTGTTTCCGACGTGACAATGAATGGCGATGTCGATAATGTAGAATGGGCAGACAACAACACTGATAATGGATGGGGTAACTCAGGCTCTGATTGGGGTAGCGGTAGCGACAACTCTTGGGGGGCTGTTGGTGGCTCTAAGACTTCCGATGATTCTTGGGGCAACAGCAATTCGTCTCAGAGCAATGATTCTTGGGGCAGTTCCGACGGATGGGGTTCTCAGGACAATTCTTGTGGGTCTTCAAACTCAGACCCACAGCCAACAGCAAGAAATTCAAAGGATTTGCCTGATTTGAACCCAGACAATGGTCCTGTGGATTTCAATTTTGTGGCCATTGACCAAAATGAGGCTCTTACTGAGGCTTGTGCCGTAGCCAATTACCTTTCCAGGAAAAACGATCTCCGTTCCGACCAGAATATTATGACTATGAGTTTTGATATTGGTGGTAGCACAACAGACATTTCTGTGTTATGCGAGGATCGGGGCGAGAAATATATGATAAAGCAAAACTCCATACGTTTTGCGGCTCAGAGAATATCTCAGGCGGCAAGAGAGGTCTGGATGCCATTTGGTAATGTTCTGAAGAGAATTTGCCATACTAACAAACTTCAGATCTTAGGTCTCAACACCGGTCCTGATTTGTATAATCAGGATACAGCACCATATTTCTTTGAGCAGATTGTTGACTTGCTTAATGAACAGCAACTCGGCGAATTCTACCACGCATTGCAGGCAGAATGTCCTGGATTGTTCAATATCAATCTCTATGTTACGGGCTTGATAATGTTCTATGCCGGTCAGTTGACTACAAAACTTGTAAGTGAGATAAAGCGTGCAGAAAAGGATTTCCCAAACAAGAAAGAGTGGAGACCTTGGGTGCAGATTGTCTTTACTGGCAAGGGTTCAAGAATTGTGGAATGGTTCTATACTGTTGATAGCAGATCGGCACAGAATTATTACTTCAATATGTTCTGTGAGGGTATGGGCGGTATGGATAAGGCTCAGCAGACACTTGGCAACAAGCCGAATATTATAGTTCAGACCAAGAAGGTGGACGAGGTAAAATATGAGGTTGCTAAGGGCTTGGCGCTTTCCAAGGGCGGAAAGGATACCCTTAAGATTACCAAGCACAGTATTGAGATATTGGGAGAAGAGGGCTTTACTTTGCAGAATCCAAAGACTGGTGAAACTTTCAATCTGAACTATGATAACAGTATAACAGAGGAAATGTTGAAATATATTAGTGTGTATTTCAATGGTCCTATTGACATAGATCCGATGAAGACTCGCTTCTTCCAGTTTATCAAGGTGTTCTACAAGTATGCCTCCCAGATGTTCAATTTCAAGATGTCTCAGCAGGAGATTTTGAATGGCATTAGCGCGATGAACTATAACCGATATATTCAGAATCTTCCTGAATATAGAAAGGCAAGCGACAAGGGTACTTTCGACTTCGTGGCGCCAATCATCATTCTGGAGGGAATGAAGTTCTACGATGAGTATTTGTTGAAAGGTATAAGACAATAAATTGATGGACAAGGTTAAGATAATAATAATACTATCCCGCAATTCGCTGTCGATGAGGTATTTCGACTCGTCGGTTAGCGATGGCAATCCAGTCCCTTTCGGAATGGATAGGGAGAGTATTGTGCCTTTATCAATTTGTTGCGAGGGTACCAATTTCAGCATTGGCAAATATGCGTTGACAGAGGCTTCCAAGGGCAATAGAAATGCCTTTGGAAACTTCTTCGATGCTATTGAGGAGTTGGATAGTTTCGATTATTGCGGACGCAAGGAGAATATCAAGTCGCTTCTGTTCCTGGCATTGAGATACAATATTGATTTGCTGATGGAAACCAGATTCCGCAAGGATTTGGAATCAATGATTCAGGATTTGCAGATTGTGTTGGTTTTCCATTCTGATATCTCACAATCTGAACGGCAGATGATTCACAGTCAGTTTCAGACAAATGGTTTTGAAGACGTGATTATGTTGCCGTACGAGAAACTGTTTGTTGAGAGTCTGAAATCGGCGGATGCAAAGAATGTGTTTCTGAAAAATGACGGCAAGAATCTGTTTGCCAATATATGCAATGAAAAAGGCGACTCGGTGTTGCTGAAAAACATTGGAGAGTTTGGCAAGAATCCCAGGGTGGAGTTTGCTACTCAATTGCTTTGGGATTCGTTAGGTGCTTCTTGCTATTATTTCAGGAAAGAGAACGAGGAGAATTTGCTTGAGGCCTTTGTCGTTGATTTTCTCAGGAGCGGTGCCAATGAGATTAATGACTGTATAACATTGTCTGATGGGAACCAGTATCAGTGTTTCCTGTCACTGCACGAGATCAACAACTATCAGCCTTCGCGTGGAGTAGTCTCGTCGGAGTTGGAAAGATTCCTAAAACAGAATGGTTTGGAGCCCAAAGATTGCAACTTGATTTTGCAATGCGGAATTTCAAATGACTATTTCTTGGGGTTGTTGGAGAAATCCGGTTTCAGGACTATCGTAAATGACGGAGAAAACGAACTGAACGAGGTTTTCAAACTGGCGTTGCAGGCAGGAAAAGTTTTGGAGGATTTAATAAATCCAAAACCTCAGTTGCCGGAGAATCTCAGACGGAAAATAGTTATGAGTAGGCGAGAGATTGATGTGCTTATTAAGAATAAGAACATATCTAAGGCGAAGGATATAATTATGGACAACTTGAAGCAACTTCATAGTTTCGAGAATTATGAGTTCGACGAAGAATTCGCTGAGAAATTATCAATGTGTGAGCCGAAGGACGAACCAGTGTCAGAAACAAAATCCAAGACACCTGAAACTCAATCACAAAAGCCTGTACTGGAGCCTGTAAGACTCAACAAGCGTGAGGTAAAGGAGAAGGTTCTGGACATTAAGAATCTGATAAAAAGGGGCGAGGATGCCAAGGCATTGTCGGAACTCAGGAAAATGAAGGAATATGAGGCTGATGTTCCTGAAATTGCTGAACTCATAAAACAATTGGATAAGCCTAAGGTGGATTTCTCTGATGCTCAGATATCATCGATAAAACGAGAGATAAGGGAACTGACAGCCTCGCGCAAGATAGACGAGGCAATCAACCTTGCTAAATCAACGATATCGCAAATGGACAAAACCGATAAGCGAATCAATGATTTGCAACAATTAATAGATAAAGCAATAACAAAACGCAATAATTAACAATTAAAAATTATGGCAAGATTTAATCTAAACAAAGGAGAGCGCTTCTCGCTTAAGAAGAGCGAGGGCCTCAGCAAGATCAAGGTTGTGTTACGTTGGAAAGGTGAAGACTTGGATGTCTGTGCTTTCCTTACAGGTAAAGATGGTATTATAGAAAATGACGAAGATTTCGTTTTCTATAATTCAGACTGTAGAGAAGAGGCCTTTGACAAAGAAAAGTTTGGTAATAAGAAGAAATGGAGGGAGTCTGTTCGCCCGATGTCTAAAGATGGCTCTTTGATCGGTTCATTGGACGATAAGGGGGACGACAGTGATGATGGAGAAGAAGAAATGCACGTTAATTTGGACAAAGTAAGTGCAAGTGTAACTGAAATTGTTCTTGGCGCTTCTATTTATCACGGAGATGAAGAGGGTGTAACTTTTGGCCAGATTCAAAATCCGTATATCACTATCATCAACGAAGAGAGTGGTGATGAACTCTGTCGTTACGACCTGAAGGAGAAGTTCTCTGACGAGACTGCAGTTGTTGCTGGTAGCCTTGTTTGTGACGCCGAAGGTGAGTGGTCTTTTGAGGCAAAGGGCAAGGGTTACACTGGCGGTATGCAAACTTTGATTGACCTTTACGCTTAATTACTATGGCAGAACGTAAAAGTAATCGTCATTTCAATTTGGATAAAGGTGGCAGAAAATTTGACTTGTCGAAGCCCGCTGATGAGCCTGTAGCAAGTTCTAATTCATCTGAGTCTTCCAAATCAAAGAAATGGCCTTGGTTGGCGCTCGCTGGTGCGGCGTTGGTAGGTGGCGGAATTTATCTCGCTACCAAATCAGACAACAAAGTAGAGACTCCTAAAGAACCAGAGCCGGTAGTTGCAGAGGTAGCGACTCCAGCGGTAGATCCTGTGGCTCAGAAAATTGACGATAAGACTATCGCCGTGGAAGAGCCCGCAGAAGAGCCTGTCTCAGAGTCTGAGGTTGCTCCTGTAGCAGAAGTGAAGGCCGAGCCACAGGCAGAGGCAAAACCTGAAGTTCAACAGACGGCGCCTGTACAACAACAGCAAGTAGCACGAACAAGCAATTCATATCAGACACCTACAGGTGCGATTGATGAGGAAGTGCTTAATGTCTTGAGAGGTCGTTATGGCTGTGGCAAGCAACGCAAGGAAATGCTTGGAGACCGTTATCGAGAGATTCAGGATAAGGTAAATGAATTCTTTAGAAACAAGTAATAGAAATGCGCTGTAAAATACTCTGTTTACAGCGCATTTTTTGTTATTAACCCCTTAGTAATATGAACTTAAATCATTACACAGGTCTTACGGATTCCCAAGTGCTGGAGAGTAGGGCCAAATATGGAATAAACGTTCTTACTCAGAAAGAGGACGAATCGTTTTGGGAGCAAGTGAAAGAGGTTTGTTCTCATTGGATAGTAAAGACAATGGCGGTCTTGTTTGTCTTGACCATTGTTGCTTCTGTATGGTTGAGTGGAAGTATGGGCGCTGGCGTTTGGATTATGCCAAGTGTAGTGTTGATTTCCACACTTCTGATAGTTGTAATTGGATATTTCGGCGGGTTTGAGGATCCGCTGTTCAAAATACTTCTTACGGCTTATATCCTTTCGATGGGTATATCGATATACGAATACGAGTGGGCAGGCAAGGAACTTTCCTGTTTCTTTGAGCCTATAGGAATTATTGTGGCATTGTTGGTGGCTACTGGAGTTGCTTTCTTCCTTGAGAAGAAAAACGAGAAGACTTTCCAAAGCCTCAACGAGGTTAACGATGATATCCCCGTGAAGGTAATAAGGAACAATAATGTGACCGAGGTTCCAAGAAAGGATATCGTTGTAGGCGACATTGTGTTGCTTGAGATGGGCGAGGAAATACCTGCCGATTGTACATTGCTTGAGTCGTTTAACCTGAATGTGAATGAATCTTCGTTGACGGGAGAGCCTCAGTGTTATAAGACTACCGATGAGGCCAAATTTGACAAGGAGGCCACTTATCCTTCCAATCAGATAATGAAGGGTACTATCGTAATCGAAGGCAATTGTGTTGCCAAGGTTGTAAACGTGGGAGACAAAACCGAGTCAGGAAAAGTATTCGAGGCCGCGAGCGTTAAGGATGGTGATCCAACTCCGCTCAGCGAGAAACTTGACAATCTTGCAGACTTGATAACAAACACAAGTTATGTTTTCGCAGGTTTGATTTTGATAGGAAGGTTAATTGCATATTTCTTTATTGCTGATCATCCAGAATTCGTATGGCTTGATTTTGTAAGTTACCTTCTTAATACTGTGATGATTGCAGTTACATTGATTGTAGTTGCGGTCCCTGAGGGTTTGCCTATGAGCGTAACATTGAGCCTTGCCTTCAGTATGAAAAAATTGATGTCGAAGAACACATTGCCTCGTACAATGCACGCCTGCGAGACTATGGGCGCAACTTCGGTGATTTGTACCGACAAGACTGGTACCCTTACACAGAATAAGATGCAGGTTGCTGAGGCTAAGTTGGAGTTGACCGATGAGGCAAGAATCGCTGAAATGATTGCTGTAAACTCCACTGCAAATCTTGATAGAACTGATGCGTCAAAGATAAAAGTTGTAGGAAATCCTACTGAAGGCGCTTTGCTCTTGTGGATGGAATCTAAGAAATACAACTATCTTGATATCAGAGAAAGGATAGCCGTTGTTGATAAGTTGGCTTTCTCGACAGAAAACAAGTATATGGCTACAATAGCGGTATCAGCAATCTCAGGCAAGAAGACTTTGTATGTAAAAGGTGCTCCTGAGATTATCCTCAATTACTGCGATGGTATTGATAAGAAAATGTATCAGGATATCCTCTTGGAGTATCAGAACAAGGCAATGAGAACTTTGGCTCTCGCATATCAGGAAATTGATGACAATGCCAGTGTTTTTGCGGACGGCAAGATTGGCAATGTTTCCTTGAATCTTGCTGGTGTTTTCGCAATATCAGACCCAGTAAGAGAAGAAGTCCCTGATGCTATCAGAAGTTGTACCGAGGCCGGTATCCAGATAAAGATTGTAACAGGAGACACCTCGGGAACAGCCAAAGAGATCGGTCGTCAGATTGGCCTTTGGACCAACAGCGATGGCGATGGCAACATTATGACGGGTCCTGATTTTGCCGCAATGTCGGATGAGGAATTGAAGTCACGCATTGCAGATGTCAAGATATTGTCGCGCGCAAGACCAAACGACAAAGAGCGTCTTGTGAAACTCCTGAAATCGCAGGATTATGTTGTGGCCGCTACTGGCGATGGCACCAACGACGCCCCGGCGTTGAATATGGCGAATGTGGGTCTGTCTATGGGCGATGGTACAGCCGTTGCCAAGGGGGCTTCTGATATGACGATTCAGGACAACTCCTTCTCTACCATTTCCAACGCCGTAATGTGGGGACGTTCTTTGTACAAGAATATCCAGAGGTTCATTATGTTCCAGATGACGATTAATGTGGCCGCTTGCCTCATTGTCTTGATAGGCGCCTTTATTGGTACTGAATCGCCTCTTACTGTTACCCAGATGCTTTGGGTTAACTTGATAATGGACACATTTGCCGCCTTGGCCTTGGCCTCGTTGCCACCTTCCAATAGCGTTATGCAGGAGAAGCCGAGATCCGTTGACGAGTCTATCATCAGCAAGAAGATGGCTTTCAGCATATTTGGCGTGGGAGGAATATTCCTTGCTCTGTTGATGGGAATACTTGTTTATTTCCAACATAACGACATTACTTCCTTGACGGAATTGCCTATGTCTTTTGGTGATTATAACGGCTTGACACCATACGAATTGAGTCTGTTCTTTACGATATTTGTAATGTTGCAGTTCTGGAATATGTTTAATGCCAAGGCATTTATGACAGGCAAATCAGCATTCTCTAATCTTGGACAATGCAAAGGTTTCCTCTTGATTGCTTTTGTGATATTTGTAGGGCAGATCCTTATTGTTCAGTTCGGTAATGAGATGTTTAATGTCTCGCCATTGACATTCGTGGATTGGCTGATTATTACAGCCGTTACTTCGCTTGTTCTCTGGATTGGCGAGGTTAAGAGAATGGTGTCTAGATAATAAGGGGTTGATTTTTTAGAAATATGATTATGAACAACCTCTCAGATTACGCTTTTTCTGTAATTCTGGGAGGTTGTTTTGATTTTCGGCAAGGCTTCGCCTTGGGTTTTGCCCGGGCTGACGCCCGGCTAACAAGTAATGCGGGTGGGGGTGATGGGTGAGTTTGGAAAATTATTTGCTATTTTTTTGGGCTCTTTTTTCGCAATCTTTCCTATCTTTGCCTATCCAAACAAAAACACCACAACAAAATGACAAAAGACGAAGCGCAATCCAAGGGAATGAAAATTTATGCCACTCAGCACTCTATGACGCGTAGGTGTGTGTGGCACGACTATCGGCGGAAGGGGACGTATCACATTACATTGCTGATATCGGGGTTTGAGAATTTGCTGGGAGATGTGGAAGGCGATGCTGATGCACCTGCCTCGTCGCCTAATGCTCCTAAGATGGTGTATTCCAGATTGGCAAAGTTCATCGAGGTCTATGAGTTTATCAAGATTCATCAGAAATATCCGATGGTGGAGTTGTGGAAGTTCCGCATTATGCCCGACCATATTCATATGATTGTGCATATCAGAGAGGATATGGAAAAGCATTTGGGACAGGTGATTGCAGGATTCAAGGGCGGGTGCTCGCGTGCGGCCAGGGATTTGGGTATCAGTATCAATAAAAAGCCTGTCCCGAAGGTCGGAGAGCCTGTGGTTCCGCTGTTTGAGCCTGGCTATAATGACAAGATTCTTTGGAATTACGAGAAACAGTTTGGCGCGTGGATCAATTATCTGAACGACAATCCACGTCGTTTCCTTGTGAAGCAAAGCAAGAAGGCCTTTTTCGCTATCCGCAGGGATTTTATGGTGGCTGATACCAAGTGTCAGATTCTCGGCAACCGTTTCCTCCTTGATTATCCCGAGAAGGTGGCGGTTATCTATCATCATAAGTATTCCGCAGAGAAGTGGAATGTGTTGCGTGAGAGATGGCTTGCGTGTGGTAGCCGTGGCGGAGTTTTGGTGAGCGCGGCTATTCATCCCAACGAGAAGGAGGTGATCCGCACAGCCTACGAGCGTGGTTACAAGATAATCCGTCTGCGTCAGAAAGGCTTCCCAGATAGATACAAGCCCGAAGGCAGGTCCTTTGACTATTGCGCCGAGGGACTTTTGCTGTTGATTAGCCCGTGGGAGTATTACTTCGAAAACCGCAAAATCACGAGGGATGAGTGCAAGGCTCTCAATGCCCTCGCGGAGAAGATTGTGGGAGAGGTGGAGGAATAGAGGCAGGGCGGTGTGGGTGTTAGAGGTCAGCACTACTTGTTAACCGGGCGTTAGACCGGGAGGTATGTGCCAAGGCTGACGCCTTGCTAACCCGTAATGCAGGGGGGCGCTCTCTCATACCTCCTCGCTATTTTGCATTTGTGCCGGATAATTTTGCAATTCCGGAAAATAATCCCTATCTTTGCGGTATAAAGAATAATATTATGGCAGACAAATCACTATATCGTCATTCAAGGTATGTGGATCCCGTTATCGACTATGGTTTCAAGCCCCTCTTTATGAGGTTGGCCGAGATTGCTGAATACTCAGCACTCACAGAGGCTCAGCAGATACAGTACGACGAGAGCCTTGATGATTATTGTGCTTATTACAATTCTATAGAGCGTAGGGAACGGAAGGCCGCGGAGAAGGCTCGTGAAACGGTCCGTCAAGAGGCTCATCAGGAGGCTCTTAGGTCGGCTTTGGGTTTCTATGCTTTGGGTACTATGTCTATTGAGCAGATTGCCCAGATAATGAAACTTGATGTAGATGAACTCAAGGATTATATCATTGACAATTCTATCAAGTCGTAGAAAATATATGTATAATAATTGCAGTTTCAATACGTTGATTGCGTGTTGATTGTGATTAAATGTTATGTTTTTGTTCGAAAATATTTGGAGAAATGTGATTTTCTCCCTAATTTCGCCTTATAGTAAACCTTATTAAATAATCAACGCAAAAAATGGCAGATACAAAGTATTTTTCTGATGAGATTTTGGCAAGTTACGATTTGAGTTTTGCCGAGTTGGAGAAGATAGAGAAGGCTCTTGAGAATCCTGAGATCTCTGTTGACGATCTGTCGGAAATGGCCAAGAAATGTATCCCCCTTATCCGTGCCTGCAAGGACAAACTCCGTGAGACTCAGGACAGCGTTGACCAGATTCTTAAAGAGGTGGAGGCTTAATTTCAGAAGAAAATGCCAGAGGTTGTTTCGGGTAAGAAGGTCTATTCCCTCGACGAGTTTGTGGGAAGCATTCAGCGGATGTTCGACAAGCACTATTGCGGTGAATACTGGCTGAAGGCCGAGATTTCGAAACTTAACCTATACACCAAGACGGGACATTGCTACCCCGACCTCGTGGAAAACCGCGACGGCAAAACCTTTGCGCAAGTATCAGCATTCATACATAAGAAAAATTTCCAGGCCTTCAACGAGAGGTTTCTATCCTCTGTGGGCGAGCCACTTAAGGACGGGATGAAGGTCTATGTGCTTTGTGCCGTAAGTTTCAGCAAGAGCCGTGGTGTCCGCCTGGAGGTGAAGGATATCGACATTGATTCTATCATCGGCGAGCAGGCCCGCAATCATCAGAATTCCATTCTAAAACTAAAATCCGAAGGTGTCTTTGCCCTCAACAGAAGCCTCAGACTCCCAACTATTCTGAAGCGCATTGCCGTGGTTTCGGTGGAGACCAGCAAGGGATATCAGGATTTCTGCGCGTTGGTGAAATCCGTGCCTAACATTCATATAAAATTGTTCCCTGCCCAAATGCTTGGCAACAAGGCCGTTGCGCAGATTACGGAATCGCTGTTGGAGATCAGGAAATACGCGGAGGCCTTTGATGCTGTGTGCATTATCCGCGGAGGCGGAGGCGAGGTGGCCCTGCAGTGTTTCAACGACCTGGACCTCTCTCGGATGGTGGCCACGTTCCCATTGCCAGTGCTCACGGGTATCGGCCACGTCACCAACAAGACTGTGATAGAGGAAGTTGCGAATCAGGAGTTTGTGTCGCCCAGCGATTTGGCCAAGTTTCTTGTGGACAGGTTTCAGGGCGAACTGGCTAAGTTCAACTCGCTTGTAAGCAGGATCCACGCGCAGTTTGGCCGTCATATCAGCAGAAACGCCAACCGTCTTAATTCGCCGTCAGCAGGCATAAAATATAAATTCCGTATGGCCTTTGAGCGCAAGATGCAGATTCTGAGGACGAAGACCAACAGCATAAAGCAGAAGTTCAATGGCGTGTTTGTCCGCAATCGACACGCGATTTACACCAAGGCCTCTCACATAGTTTTGCAGGTATCAGGACAGCGACAGGCGCACCTAAGGCTCCTCGACGAGAAGGCCGAGAAGTTGACTCTTGCCGAGCGCAAGATGGTGGCTTTCCGTAATCCTCTGCAACCTCAGTTCAGGATGGTGGCCGAGCCTGGCGCGCAGTTCGGAATCTCGTCGGCAGGCAAGGAGATTCGTACCATTAAGGACCTCAGCGAGGGCGACGTAATCCAGATTTCGACTCCCGACGGCGTGATTACGGCCAAGGTGATGAGGGTGGAGGAGAGGAAGGTGTGAAATCAAGATAGAGGCTGTCTCGCTTTCGGGACAGCCTCCTTGATTTTATCTATCAATAGCCTTATATTATATTAAAATATGCTAAAAACGATAATAAGTTCCATTTTTTTTGTAAATACCTTATAAAATCTTGTGGGGATAGGTTTTCTTTATTAATTTTGCGGTATATCAAAATTGGTGATCAATGGAAGACAAGTTGCAGAAAATACCAAGTGAATATCTAGCGATGGTATCTGATACAGATAACTATATGGAGGATGTATACAATATAATCCAAGTTTCGAAATCGTATGTGAAGACCCATATCAATTACGCTATGGTGTATTCGTATTGGTTTGTAGGTAGGAGAATTGTATTGCAGGAACAGGATGGCAATTCACGTGCAGGATACGGTAAGGAAGTGATAAAGAATCTGTCATTGTATCTTACAGAAAAGTTGGGCAAAGGTTTCTCCGAACAAAGCCTTTACAATTACCGGAAATTCTATCAGTCGTTCCCTGATCCCAGTAGATTCTCTACTACGTGGAGTATATTGACTTGGAGCCATTATAAGGTGATAATGAGAGCGGATTCAGAGAAGGCTCGTGAGTGGTACTGCAACGAGAGTGTGATTAATCAGTGGGATGTGAGGGCGTTGGACAGGAATGTGTCCACACAGTATTTTGAGCGTCTGTTGTCTTCTGGTCACGATACGGAAGTGGTGGCGGAGATGGAGAAAAATACCGCTGTTTATAAGGAGGGTGTATTAGATTACCTTAAAGATCCTTATGTGCTTGAATTCCTTGGCTTGCGCAGAGATGTTTCCTTTAAGGAGAAGCAATTGGAGACGGCTATTATCAATTCGTTGCAGGATTTCCTTTTGGAATTGGGCAAGGGATTTTCTTTTGTTGACCGTCAGAAACTTATCCGTACCGAGACACAGGATTTTTACATTGATTTGGTTTTCTACAACTACAATCTTAAATGTTTCTTGCTTGTTGATTTGAAAATTGGCAAGATTACTCACCAGGACATTGGACAGATGGAGATGTATGTGAATATGTATGATGATATGGTGAAAGGTGGTGAGCATAATCCTACAATAGGTCTGTTATTGTGTTCCGAGACCGATAAGACTATCGCACGCTATTCCATACTTAGTAAGGCTCAGCAGATTTTTGCCTCCAAATATGTTACCTACCTTCCTACCGAGGAGGAATTGGAGAAAGAGATTCAGCGTCAGAGACGTATCTTAAATCAGTAGTTGTAGGTGTGTTGTTGAATTTTGTGTAAAAATAATATAGAATAATAGATAAAATCAAGAAATTCTCCACACTGTGGAGAATTTCTTGATTTTATCTATCAATAACCTTTTATTTCTTATCATTGGTTTAAAAGCAATAATAAAACCTGTTGCCAAATGTCCAAGCGCCACTTGGACATTTGGCGGGACTTGGGTATAACTCTTCGGTTTCTGTTTAAATTGTCGAGAATAAATTTGTGCCGATTTAATCGGCACAATTTGTGTCAATTCAATCGACACAAATTCCTCTTGTTTTGGCAACGGATTTTGAGCCAACAATTTTGTAAATTGAGACGACGAGTAAGTGTCATAAAATTTAACCATTCTATATCGTCCATATTCCTCTGAGATTTTGTTCGCAAATATAATAATTTTTTTCCATATCTTTGCCCCCAAAAAAAACTATGCGTCACCTCTTCCTCATACTACTCCTTGCCCTTCCGCTATTTGCCTACACGCAAAAGCCTAATAGAATTGATTCTCTGCGGATGTATGCGCACGCTATGGATGAGGCGGGCGATAGGGACGGGGCGCTTGGGTATTATTCGAGGGCGGTGGCTCTGATGCTTGAGCAAAAGCAAATCCGCTCGCGGATTTTTTGGGATTTGGTGCAGGATGTGATAGACGATGTGGAAATTTTGTACAATCCCGCCAAGGCCCTCGAGATGGAGGATAAATTCCTCAACTATCTGAAATACCACGAGGTAATCCCTGAAAATCAGGCATTCAGCCGAAACTTGCAGAGCGCCCAGAGCCTCGCATTCGCCGTCAAGGACTACGGACGGGCCATATATTACGGGCGTTGGCTGATACTTCAGATGGAGGTCTGCACTCCATTGAATTCTCAGGAATATTACCGACAGTGCCTTAGTGTTTACGAGTGTTACAGGCTGATGCACAGGTCGTTGGACGATTGCTACAAGTTCATCGAAACATACGGAAACCGCTGTCGTGAAATCACGGGAAACATTCCGCCCGATTTTGTGGAGCAACAGATCTTGCTCGATATCGAGAGCCATTCCTACGCCTCGGCATTGCAGAATATCAGCGGGTTACGTCAGTATTATTATCAGGTTTCTGACACCGCATTAAATGAAAAACTTGCCGAAAACCTCCTTCAGGGAAGCCGGCTTTTTGCCACTACCAATCAGTGCGACAAGGCTTTGGAATACCTTAGGGAATTGTCGCAGTTTATGGATAGTTACGGAATCCAAAACCGTCGAGTCCTCCACAACCTATACTTTCAGTATGGCCTGATATATCAGCAGAAAGGTCTCAGCGACAGTGCGATAGAGTCATATTCCCAAGCCCTGAGATTCCACACCGACCAGTCCGATTGCTACGATGGGCAGATTTTCTGTTTTCTGCAACAAGCCAGTTCTTACGAGCAGAAGGGCGATTACCTGAAAGCCCTGAGCCTCAGCAACAAAGCCTGCCGTTATTCTTCCGTCAACAAGTCGCTGAAATCCGCAGATATCAGCCTCCAGTCCCGAATCGCCTACCTTTATTACAAGGCTTGCCTCGGCAATGTGGTTGATTATCAGGCGTTGCTGGATTTCGGAAACAAGATAGCCGACCGCAACGATCCTGCGCTCACAAGTAGGTACGTGAACGCCGTTGCCAAGGTCTGCCCGAAATTCGGCGATGCAAAAAGCAATGACATTTTGTTGCGGATACTTTGCAGGATGCAGTCCGACGAGATTACGCAGAAACTCCTCCAGATAGCCGAGGACGGCAAATACCTCAGCATTAAGGGAAATGTTGACAACAACAATCTGATTTTCAGCCTTCACCGCGCCAATGACGATTCTCAGAACGGACTTATCTACAATCTTTGCCTTGCATACAAGGGCGCGGTTCTCAGTTCCATTATCCAACTCGGGAAAGCCGTAGAAAAGTCTGAGCGTCAGGACCTTAAAAATCTATATCAGAGGGTTCGTGACCTTAAAACCCTGAAATCGCGGTACAGCCTTGAATCCAGCCACAGGGCCGACTCCGTGTCAAGTTTGCTTTTCGATGCCGAGAACCTCCTTATGCGCGAGATGCTCTCTAACAGCGGAAACTATCTTACCTCAAATACTTGGATTGATATTCAGAAATCTCTGAAAGACAACGAGATGGCGGTGGAGTTTTTCGATTATCAGAAAGTTTTGCCCGACCTCCGCTACGAGCCTGGCCACACCTACGGCGCATTGATTATCCGCCCAGGAATCCCTCAGCCGATATGTCTCGAACTTTTCAACGACACAATTTTCAGCGATGCTTTCAGCCATAAAAATCACTCGCTCCATAGCGGGCTGATGTCGCTGAAACTGCGCAGTCTGATACTTGAACCATTGCTGTCTATTGCACAAAAAGGTGACAGAATTTACTACTCGCCGTCGGGATTCCTATACAACATAGCCCTTGAGAATCTGCAAGATAGCCTCTCGCGACCCGCATATTTGGATTACGACCTCAGGCGTGTGTCGTCCACAGGCGAACTTGTCGGCACGGCCTCGGAATCCAGCCCCTCCAAGGTCTTGCTTTTCGGCGATATCAGTTACGGATTGTCAGGCTTTGGACGCGGTTTCGGACCCATTCCCGGCACCCGTCGCGAGGTCGATAACATTGCCCGTCTGATGAAAGCCTCAGGAATTTCCGTAACTAATCAGACCCGTGAAAAGGCCAGCGAGGAGGCGTTTAAAACTCTGGGTGTCAGCGGATACGATATCATTCACCTTGCCACTCACGGATTCTTTCTCAGGGACAGCGCGCAGGTGAGTCGGAATATTTTTTTCAGTAGGGTGGACGACAACACCATTTCCCGTAACCCTCTTCTCCGTTCGGGACTTGCGCTTGCGGGGGCCAACCGTGCGTGGAACGGCGAGCGCATTCCCAACGGCGTTGACGACGGAATCCTCACCGCTCAGGAAATCAAGGACTTGGATCTCTCCAAGACCC
>JAZUEG010000475.1:0-6543 GCA_045640025.1 Bacteroidales bacterium | reverse complement strand
CTTTATGCCGCTATTTAGTCAAAGAAAACCAAAAGAAAACTAAGTTTGTAGAATTTCAAAGAATGGAACGTCCTTGGGAAGTTGAAAATGCCGCATAAAAAAAACAAGAGGCTGTCTCGCTTTTGGGACAGCCTCTTTTTTTTGTATATATTTGCCAACGACAAGAATAATAACAAACAAAACAACACCATTATGGACACAAAAATTTTGATAGCTATAGCATTGGTGGCACTCTACATTGCATACAAGCTGATGGCAAACAAGAATGAGAAAGGAAAAGAGAAAAAAGACCCTTACCAGGCAATAAACGGCGACGACGACGTAGACGTGGACGAGCTGATAGACGATGAGGAAGAAAACGAGGACGACGGCGAGAAAGAAGACCAGACTGCCGAAACCGAGGACGGGAATCCGTTTCTGCCCGAAGAGCCTTGCTATCCAAGTCCCGAGACTATCACAAAAATAGTTTTCGGCTGGAAAAAAGACTATCCCCACATCGTGGAAAGCATCGAGCCGATAATAGGTCTGCAAGGCGAATCGAAGAAAATAGAGACCTACGCTGAATTGGCAGACGCCGACAACATCACAATGTACATCCTCTCCGACTACGAGATGTACGTCCGCGACACTGGAATAGAGTTTGGAAATTTCGTAAACATGAGAAACATAGAGTTCCAGAACTTCAACACCCAATACATGGAGACCATGTGCAGCATGTTCGAGAACTGCGGCAAGCTCGAGAAAGTGGACCTCAGCAGCTTCGACACCTCCAATGTGGAGGATATGTCGGATATGTTCTGCGAGTGCCAATCCCTAAGGGAAGTAAACCTGAGAGGAATCAACACATCCAAGGTAATATACTTCAGCGGACTTTTCTCAGGCTGCCGATCGCTTGAGAGCATCGACCTCAGCGGATTCGATACCGGAAAAGGAGAAATGTTCGCCTATATGTTCGAGGAATGCTCAAGCCTCAGAACCCTGGACCTCAGCAGTTTCTGTACAAGCAACTCGTTTAATATGGCCGATATGTTCAATGACTGCGAGAATCTGGAAACCATCTACGTATCAGACACCTTTGAGGCAAAGGCAAATGAAGAAAAAGATATGGAAGACCCGGTATTCGAAAACTGTCCAAAGCTCTGCGCCACCGATATCGACGGCAACAAATTCATGTTCGACAACAGCAAGACAAACTACCATTACGCCCGCATCTTCGATAAGATAAAGGGCGAGGAAGGATACTTCACAATGAGATAATGGATGATACCGCCACCGGCTACTCGCTCCAGTAGTCGATGGCTTTTTTTATCTGCTTCTGGCACTTGGGGCAGAAACGTTTCTCGCTGAGGGTGCGCATTATGCACTTGCTGCCGGGAACTTCCTTGCTGTTGAATACATCGCCCTCGTACTCATCGTCGAGATTGGCGAACGAATGGCCAAACTCGTGGATGATGCCGGGAAGGGTCTCGAAATTGTGGGCGGCGAATACCGCATACTGATTGTAGATGCCGCCACCGCCGTACACATCGCTGTTGGCGAATACCACGATATGGTCGTATGGCACGCCGGCCGCCGCAAGCATCAATGTGTACTGGGTCCAGGTGCCTATGTAGCGCTCCATGCCGAACATTCCGTACTGGAATCCGAGGAAGGTGGGCAGCTGAAAGCCTGTATTGGATACTCCGCTCCGCATGGACGGCACATATACCATCGAGACATTGAACTTATCGGCATTCTGCTTGAAAGGCTCGTATTTGAACAGATGATCCACAAACAGATTGCAGATAGAATCGAAACGGCGCATCTCCTGACGGGTGAATCCCTCCGACAATATCACTATATCCACGCAATCGTGCGGGTCGCCGTTTTTCAGCAGGCTCTTGCTGATATATGGCATCTGGGCCAAATCCCTGTAGTCCCTGTTGGACGGATGAAACTCCTGACTCATAACCGCCTCGTATGCGCCATCAGCATTCCTGCGCTGAATCTCTATCAAAACGGGATATATAGGGAACGGCATCCTGAACGACTGACTGCACGATACGGCGCCGTTATCTGATTCGGGCAGCTGAAGCCATTCTTCCATGAGGGTGGAATAGCAGTTGGAATATATCAGCTTGTCGTTGCCCAGGGATTTCATGGTAATACGGCATCCGGCCTGCGAAAACGGCTCGGCGCCCAGTATCTGAGGGCCTGCCCATCCGCTCCTTACATCAAACACTATATTAGTGAATGCGAGGCTCTTGCCGTCGGCACTTACATCCATGCTTATATGGAGAGTGCTGTCGGCAAAATAATCGGAAAAACTCTCCTGCGCGCCGGCCGACAGCGATACGCCCATCAGCAGAAAGAGTATCAATCGCTTAATCATAATAGGGAATTATCTTACACGTTTAACAGGCAAAATCTTCTTGGCAGCTGATACGCACTTTCTCGGGAGGTCCATCAGCAGGATTACCGCCATCAGCAGGCTCCATATCCACAGCACCGCCATATTGAAGGTGTATGTAGGTATGCGGTTGTTCTTGATGATCTTGCACGGAGCATAGAAATGTGCGCGTCCCCAGTCGGAAACGGGCTCCATGAATATGGGGTCTTTCTTCTGGATAAGGCGGTGGTTGGGCGCGTTGTAGAATTTCTTGACGGCGCGCTTGTTGAGCACCAGCTCGGCCAGTTTCTCGTTGTAATAGTCTTTCTGGAACTGATATAGACCTTCCTTGCCGAGCTCCTGCTCCAGCTCGTTGAGTTTCAGCTGACGCTCGCTATTAGCTGCCTCGGCCTCCTCGTTGTAATACTCCTTCTGCGCGCGCAGGAAGAGCTGCAGGAAATTGCCTATCATCTCATCGAACTGCTCGGGATTTATCTTGCCGGCGTGCTCAAAATATATCGAGGGGTTTCGGTAGTTGAGGTATTCTATCTCGTTGCGGAGCACCAGCAGCTGATCGCAATACTCATCGTAGGCATCGGGGTCGGAGTCCTTTACCTTGCTGAGTTTTATGCAGCGGGTGGCCATGTTGTCGAGCTCACTCATCAGATATGTGCTCAGATACGTGCAGCGGCTCTTCTCCTCATCCAGCTCGTAGAATATCTTCTCGTACTCGTTGTTCTGGAACTGATCTACAGCCAGAGCCTCGTATGCCCAGCGCGAAGCCATCAGGTCGCCTATCACGGGCACATTTATCTTGTCGGAAACGCTCTCGTGGAGATCGTCGAAATCTATCATGGCACCGCCCAGCAGCATCTGAGGCACCAATAGGAACGGTATCAGCACATATATGGCTATCACCGAATCGAGCGCCGACGATATCAGCAGGCCCATGAGATTGGCCGTACACGACGTGGTAAACATCACAAACCAGTAGTCGAGGGTCATGCCCTTGATCTCCAGGATGGCATTGGCCACCAGGATAAATGATATGGTCTGCACAGCTGATATCAGGAATACGAGAAGTATCTTGTTGGATATGTAGCTGAAACGTGACAGATTGAGGAACTTTTCGCGTTCCAGAATCTTGCGGTCGCGTATGATCTCCTCGGCCGCGCCGGTAAGTCCCGTGAACAGGGCCACCACCACCACCATGAAAAGGAATACGGGGAGATTCCTGTTGTCGGCAAATACGTATTCGCCATCGTCGTTGATGTACTTGGTGAAGAAACCGAGGATAAACGCCAGCAGCGGCGCCTCCAGGAATGTAATGGCCATGTACTGATGGTTGGCCAGCTTGGAGAGTATGTTTCGTTTCAGGAACACCCAGAACTGTTTCAGCTTGCCGGGGATAGAGAATTTGGTCTTGGGCAGCGGAAGCAGATTGGTAGACATCGACGAATCGTCCACAAACTCGAACTCGAGGCTCTCCTGGTATCGCTTGTACCATTCCTGCGGCGACACCTTGCGCTCCTGTGTGTATACTCCGTACTGGTTTACCACACGGCTCTCTATTATCTGGAGAATCTCCTCGCTGTTCACATTTCCGCATACGGGGCACTCGCTCTCGCCCGAATCCACGTAATCGTTCATCAGCTTGAAGTAGCTGACGGCCTCCATAGGATTTCCGTTGTATACAATGTATCCGCCGCGGTCCATCACCCAAAGCTTGTCGAAGAGCTTGAAGATAGAGCTGCTGGGCTGGTGGATGTTTACAATTACGATTTTTCCGCTGTTGGCCTGTCGCTTCAGCAGCTGCATCACGGTCTCGCTGTCGGTGCTCGACAGGCCCGATGTAGGCTCGTCAACAAATAGGATGGCCGGCTCGCGCACCAGCTCGAGAGCTATGTTGAGACGCTTGCGCTGTCCGCCAGAGATTACATTATTGAGCGCGTCGCCCACATTCAGGTCGCGGATGTCGTATAGATCGAGGTCCATCAGCACCTTCTCGACGTGGGATATCAGCTCCTCCTCGCTCAGATTGCCGAGGCAGAGCTTTGAGTTGTAATACAGGTTTTGCCATACAGTAAGCTCGGCTATCAGGAGGTCGTCCTGAGGCACAATGCCTATGATGCCCTCGGGCATCTGGTCGTCCTCGCCTATGCAGTGTCCGTTTATGTATATTGAGCCCTTGTCGTGCTTGTATTTTCCGGTCAGCACGTTCAGGAGCGTACTCTTGCCGGTGCCGGATCCGCCCATGATGCCCACCATGGTGCCAGATTCCACCTGGAAACTGAACGGCTTGAGTCCGTTGTCGTAGTTCTTGTATGTAAACTCCACATTTACTCCGCAGAAAGTTACCTTCTCGGCATCGTCTTTCTGAGTAAATACATTAGCTACATTGCTCTGATATATGGTGCCTATCTTCTCGCCGCGGATAATGCTTCCGTTCTCGAATGTGTATACCTTGGCCGGCTGGATGGGTCGCCCGTTGATGGTGAGCCCGCGTGTATAGCCGGTATACATGAAAAACAGTGTGGAAATACTCTCAAGACGCAGTATCCTGATGTAGCCTTCCATCTCGGGGAGTATTATGTGATGTGTGCCCTCGGGCGAATCGGGACGCGAATCGGCAAACATGAACTTGGAGCGGTCGGCGGCCTGGGCTATGTCGTTTTCCATGAATGCCAGCAGATTGTTGAATTCGCCCTGGTCGAGGTTGAATGCCTGCGACACTGTAACCACAAAGTCCTTCTCGCGCGGAGATATCACGCCGTCGATATATACATACGCTATCAGCTGAATGGCCACAAAAACCTTCTCCCTGTAATGGAGCTGCAGATTCAGCTGGTCGCAGATTTTCAGCACCTTTACGGAGCTCACCGAGACCTTCTTGCGCACCTGTCCGCCTACTGCACGGCCCAGATACTGAAGCAGATACTGATCGTACCTATTGAGATACTTGCCCACAATGCTCTGAGGAATCACTCCACGCAGGTATGCCTCCACAACTCCGCGCGATTTCGACTCGTTGCCAAAATCGTCGGGATCGGTTATCAATGCGAACAGACGCATCAGCGCGTCAAGTATCTTCTCGTTCATAAAAAAATGTGTGTTTATTGGGTTGTCAGCACACAAAAATAACAAAATGTATGCAATAACCTACAAAAATATCGGAATTTTTAGATTGATTTTTTTCTTGAGCCGTCGTAGATATCAAAACGCTCCAGACGGCACTCTATAGGACCGTTGAAAAGCTTGATCTTCTTGGATGGATGCAGGCCCAGTTTCTTGATGGCCTCGAGGTTTCCGCCCAATACCCAGGCCTGGCTGTTGGTGTAGCTCGATTTCAGCACATCGCCTATGTTCTTGTAGAATTCCACCATCTTGTCCTGGTCCTCAAGGCGCTCGCCGTATGGAGGGTTCATTATCAGGAACTTATTGGCCACCTTCTGCGACGGGCTGAAGAAATCGGCCCTGTCGAGGTCTATGAACTCATCGAGGCCGGCCTGCTGAATATTCTGCGATGCTATATCGAGAGCCATGGGGTCGCGGTCGGCGCCGGAGATCTCCACTCCCGGATTTTCCTTGCGGAGCTCTTTCTGCTCCTGCTTTAGGCGGGTCCAGATGTCGCGGTCGAATGTTCTCCACTTCTCGAAAGCGAAATGCCTGAAGCTGCCCGGCGCAATGTTCATGGCCATCAGGCATGCCTCGGTGAGGAAAGTTCCCGAACCGCACATAGGGTCCAGCAGAGGAGTCCTCATGTCCCATCCGGCCAGCTTGATGATACCGGCCGCCATTACCTCATTGAGCGGGGCCACAGTCTGACGGACCTTGTATCCGCGCTTGCTCATCGGCACTCCGGTAGAATCTATCGAGATGGTTACATCGGCATTGTAGATATGCACATTAACCCTGAGATCGGGATACTCCACATCCACGTTAGGGCGTCGGCCGCGCTTGTCGCGGAAATAGTCGGCAATGGCGTCCTTGCACTTGAGGGCCACATACTTGCTGTGTGTGAACATAGGGCCGCTGGCCACACAGTCTACCGCGAATGTATCCGATACGGCCATGTACTTCTGCCAGTCGATGCGGAAACATGCCTCATAGAACTCCTTGTCGTTGTAGGCGTTGAACCTGCGTATCGGCACCAGAATCTTGAGGAAGTCGGATCG
>JAZUEG010000474.1:0-10908 GCA_045640025.1 Bacteroidales bacterium | reverse complement strand
GGTCTACAACGAAATCGGATACACATTCGGCAGTGGACAAATGGTAATCAAGCACAACGGCCAGCAATACAAGACCAAGAAATATCCAGACGCCATAAAACCCAACCTTCTGAATTTCTTTGCCATAAGGTCGGTAATAACAGGCGACAGAATTGCAACACTCAAGGACAACGACGCCGTGATATCGCAGAAATTCGCCAAGAAGATTTTCGGTGACACCAACCCCATAGGCGCCACAATAGAATACTTCAACAAGGAATTCACAATAGTGGACGTCTGCGAAAACAGTACATTCTATGCAAGAATACCAGAGGTAGACGACGTTATGATGACGGACAAATACTTGGACTTTTCCGCTGACGAAGAAACCTCAATCGCCTATCTGGTAATGAAGGAAGGCGTAGAATACGAAACCTTTGCCCACGAGATAGCCTCAAGGCTTGGCAGACCAAGAAGCGAGGTCTGGGTGGACCAGATATGCAACAATGGCCAAACCGACTACATAAGTTTGACAAGTATCCTCTATATCATCGGCTATATGATACTTCTGGCATCCATTATCGGCTTCCTGAGAATGCAGATACAACTATTCTGGATGCGCAAGAGAGAGATAGCCCTCCGCGTAATAAACGGCGCCAAGAGGCATCAGGTATTCCTGACACTCATCACCGAGACCGCCATCACCATAATACTGTCGTCGGTGCTGGCAGTGATATTTGGCATAATGCTCAGCAATTCGGCTTTCACGGCAATGCTGGAGAGAGAATGGGAACTGACAGTACTCAACAACCTATATTTCTTCTGCGCCATAGTATGCGGAGGGCTCATAGCCGCCTGCGGAATCATCATCTACATAGTGCTGATAAAAATATGCAACTCCAACAGCGGACTATCAGCCGTAATGCGCAAGAGCAATTCCCACGTATTCCGCAACATAATGCTTGGAATACAGACATTTATCTGTATGGTGCTGATAAGCCTGTCGTCAGTGATAATATACAGTGGGCTCGACCAAGACTACAGCCAACAGATCCCGAAGGAAGACCGAGGATATCACGACGCCATCAGCATCAGGAACCATTTCAACAATGAACTTTACGACGAGATCACTAAACAGCCGGAGTTGAAATCATCATTCAAGATCCTGAATACGGGCGTTTATGATGCTGACTTGGGCCTCGACACCGCCGGGCAAAGAAATACTTGGACACAATTATATTATCTGTCAGACGTCTCCCAGTTAGATTTTCTAACCATAGACGGCAAGTATCAGAAACAGGATCTCACGGGCAAAAATTGCTGTATCCTGAGCGAGAAGTTCCGTGAAAAATGCGAGTCTCAGGGCTTGCTCGCCGACGGCACAATCTCTGTAAAACACACCCAGAGATTCTGGGATGAGGAAGGCAACGAAAGAGAACACAGCGAAATCCAAACCTTGAAAGTATCAGGCACCTACAAATCCATAGCCTACCAATACTACGTTCCGCAAATAATCGTAGTAGGCGAACTTCCTGATTTTGTGGGCTGGGGCGAGGAATGGATACTGATATCACAACCCGGACAGCGAGACCAACTGATGGACGCCATACAATCGTGCATCGAAAGAGTGGAGCCCGGCCTCAGCGACGAGATAGCCCACCCATACACCCAGGATATAGAGGAGCAGGTTAATTTCGTACATTCCACAATCACGGGACTTCTGATACTCGGCCTTACCTGTCTGATACTCTGCATATCGGGCATATACAGCACCGCCGCGCTCGATACCAGAGCCCGCCGCAAGGAAATGGCCATCCGTAAGATAAACGGAGCCAAGGCCAAAGACATAGCGATGCTGTTCGTGAAGTCGTACATCTGGATCCTGATACCGGCAATATTGCTGTCGTCGCTGCTAACGATAGCAATACTGGTGACACAGGAAGAATACAAACCAAACGGCGAACTATTCTACGGCATAGGCTTATCGCTGATATGCATAATAGCCACCCTGGCCTACCACATCCGCCAGATAATGCAGGTGAACCCTTCCGAAATCATCGCGAAGGAATAACGAGAATTACGAATTACGAAATCCGAATTACGAATTCTATAAATCAAAAATCATAAATTAAAAATCAAAAATGATAAGACTCAACAACATCAAGAAAGTATTCCGCACAGAGGACATCGAGACCTGGGCTATCAGAAACGTAAACCTCGAGATCAAGCAAGGCGAATTTGTAGCCATAATGGGTCCATCAGGTTGCGGAAAATCAACACTCCTCAACATCCTCGGCCTCCTCGACAATCCGAGCGAGGGCCAGTACATCCTCAACGGCAAGGACGTGAGCACACTCAGCGAGAACGAGCGCACCGACATCCGCAAGGGCTTTATCGGGTTTGTGTTCCAGAGTTTCAACCTCATCGACGAACTCAACGTAACCGAGAACATCGAACTTCCGCTCCTCTATATGAACATCTCGGCCAAGGAGCGCGCCGAGAGAGTGAAGGCCGTAATCAACAAGGTGGCCCTCTCCCACCGCACCAAGCACTTCCCCAACCAACTCTCGGGAGGTCAGCAACAGCGTGTGGCAGTGGCACGGGCCGTGTTGCCAAATCCCAAGATAATCCTCGCCGACGAGCCCACAGGAAACCTCGACTCCAAAAACGGCGAGGAGGTGATGGACCTCCTGAGATCGCTCCACAAGGAAGGCACCACGATAATAATGGTAACCCACTCCCGCCACGACGCCCAATACGCCGACCGAATAATCAACCTCTTCGACGGCGAGATCGTAAACCAGGTGGAGATATAATTAATTACGGAAACAGGTCGCTAATGTACAAAATCTGTACATTAGCGACCTGTTTCATTGCTTAATATCCGAATATTTCTCGGAGATTAGGCGGTTTTTCTCCGAAAAAGCAAGGAAAAATTTTTGCAAGAAAACAAGTCAATCAAAGCAAAGGCACCATATAAATAGGCAAATAAACAATACCATCAACTTCTTTATAATCTTGATAATGCACAACGTATGGAGTTGCTAATTGCTTATCGAACTTTCTACAAAACTTCAATAACGAGGATATTGTATAGTTGCTCCCCGACTTTACTTCAATTGGACTTATATTATGAGAATTAGTCAAAGTTGGCTTTTCTATAAGAAAATCAATTTCCATCCGCTCGGCAGAATTTGTACGAGATTGATTACTATAAAAATACAAATTATGGCCACTACAAGCAAACATCTGAGCCACAATATTTTCAACCAACATTCCAGAATTTATTTCCAGTTTATCAAGCAATAGTTTATTATACAGCTCCTCTCCTTGAATAACTTTTTCGTCGAAAGCATGAGAAATAAGTAATCCAGTATCAGACATATAACATTTGAAAACCTGACTATCTCGCTTTAGCCTCAAACCAACTTGAGGTTCTGACACAGAATAACACATATTGGTAATCTGTGCATCCTGAAGCCATAAAAAAGACGACTCGTAAGAACGATAACGTGCATCTTGCGATAAATCAGACAACCGAAATCGTTTTTCATGCCGTTGCAACTCACCAGGGATCTGATAAAAAACAGATTTTACTTTTTCCGTATACCCCTTCACATGCTTATCGATACTTCGCCGATACAATGCAAGAATATCTCGCTTAACCGCATCAACTTCAACAAACAACTTTGTTTCCACATATCTATTTACTGCCTGAGGCATTCCCCCAACAATCAAATACTGTCGAAACAATGTAATCAATTTCCTATGCATTGGACCTACAGGAACCCTTTTTTCGAAACAACTTTTTATAAAAGGCATAGACATCTCATCTCCTAATGCCCAAAGGAACTCTTCAAAATCCATAGGATACATCATTACGGAACGCTCCTCAGATGGCAACAATATATTCTCAGTATTCTCATTAATGCTTACCAACGAACCCGTTTCAATATAATCATAGCGGCCATCAGCCACCAAATGCTTGATAGCCTGTCGCGCCCTTGGATACAACTGAACCTCATCAAAAATTATCAATGAATTCCGTTCATAAAGCTTGGTTCCTACAACATTTTGCAAGAACATAAAAAACAAGTCCGTATCATTAAGGTAATTATCAAACACTTCCTTAATATCCGACTTAATATGAGCAAAATCCACAAGAATATATGTCTCATACTCATTTTGGGCAAATTCCTCAACTATATAACTTTTACCAACACGACGAGCCCCCTCAATTAAAAGAGCAACTCGTCCTTTTTCCTTCTCTTTCCAAGAAAGTAATGTATCGTATATCTTTCGTCTCATACAATAAATAAATATGATTAAACAGTGCAAATATAAGCATTTTGCACGAAAACAAGATTTTTTATCAGCAGAAATTGCACGAAAACAAGATTTTTCCAAAACTAAAATTGCACGAAAACAAGATTTTTTCCCACAAAAACCAAACGAAACAGGTCGCTAATGTACAAAATTCGTACATTAGCGACCTGTTTCGTTGAAAGATGAAATGTAACGGCGAAAAGTCACACAAACAAATCATCAAGCAGAAGTTCCCTTTGAACACAATACGAGTGCTCGTTATGGGCAATGCCCTTTGTTGTTATCAGCGTAAGGATCAAATCCTTATCCGTGCCGGTAGAAGTGCGGAAGGTCTCAACCTTATTGTTCCAGTCGTCCTCATCGGCTTGCGACACCGAGTATTGCGACTGATGGAATTTCATCTCGCAAACATTCACCGAATTGTCGGAACGGTCTATCACCAAATCTATCTGACTGGATTTGCCATCAACAGTACCAAACCACGAAAAAGCGTTGGCAACCACGCCTGATATTCCGAGGGCAGACTTAATCTGCTCGAAATGATTGAGGCACAACATCTCGAAAGCCAGACCGCTCCAAGTACTATGCTCGTGCGAGTTTTGGGTATTGGACCAATAATGCGGATCCTTGCTCCGCGCATACGCCATTACCTGAAAATAATACAATGTAAAAGGATCTATCAGCTGATACAGCGTATCAGTACTCTGCCTTCTATCGAGGACGGAGCGACGGATGCGCTTGTTCTCTGCCACAAACGGCTCGTAGAATCTTATGAAACCGCAATTCTCCAACTCATCCAGCACCATAGAGAATTTGCCGTTGTCAGCAATCTTGGTTTTCTGCAGAATATCCTTACGTGTAAGGCCCTTGCCCTTTTGCGCCAATACAGTCACCACTTTTATATGAGGCTGGGCGTTCTTGTAAAGCGAGTTGTAAAGGCTATGGAACTCATCGGCAAGCTCGCCATCCTCTGCAAAAAGAAGGCGGTCGATATTCTGCGCAAGACTCTCGCCCTTGTTGAGTTTGGAAAGGTAAAAAGGCACACCGCCAAACACCATATAACATTCAGCTATCTGTTTAGCTGGAAAACGGAATCCCTTGGCATCAAGATACAGCTTGCACTCCCTCAGCGTAAAAGGTTTCAGGGCTATCTTGTGGGTAATTCGATTGTGGAGTCCTCCCCTATTCTTTATCAAATTGTTGATAATCCACGACGTAGCCGATCCGCAAACTATGAGTTTGATATCGTTGCGCCACGACGCCCACGAATTCCAGAAATGCTCCAATCCGCTGATGAAATTTGACCTCGGCGTGTCGAGCCAAGGCATCTCGTCAATAAAAACCACCTTGCGCCCATCGGGCAAAGCATCTAGATAATTCTCGAGATACATAAAGGCGTCAAGCCACGATTTGGCAACGGGCAATTGGGGATTTATTTTCCGGATAGGTGCAGTAAAATTATCGATTTGCATCCTCATATTCACCTGATTCATACCCGATGCATAGAAAGCGTAATCATTCCCTATAACCTGCTGAATAAGAAATGTTTTACCGATACGGCGTCTGCCATATACAGCCACAAACTCCGATTGTTCTGAACTGAGATACTCATTGAGAAGTGCCATCTCGCGCTCTCGCCCCACAAATAGTTTTTCCATATCAATATGAATTATCAATGGCACAAAATTAGATTAATTTTCTCGGAAATCCAAACGAAACAGGTCGCTAATGTACAAAATTCGTACATTAGCGACCTGTTTCGTTGAAAGATGAATAATATATCCCAAACGCGAATTTACAATTTAGGAACAAAGTATATCATAATCGGAATAATGATTATACAGATAAATATGATTTGGGTAACTTTGTGGTTAGTAACCAATAACACACAAAAACTATGGCAAAGAAAGCATTCATCACAGGAGCCAACAAGGGCATCGGCTTCGGCATCAGCAAACACCTCGGCCTCAGCGGCTGGGAAATAGTAATAGGCGCAAGGAATCAGGAGCGCGCCGAGAAGGCAATCTCGGAGCTGAAGGCACTGGGCGTGAAGGTATCAGGCTGGATAAACATCGAGCTCGGCAATCTGGAGAGCGTGGCCAAGGCCGCAGAGGAAATCAAGGCCAATTACGCAGACATCAGCCTGATAATAAACAACGCAGGCATCCCCGGCGACATGAGCGAGGCAAGTCAGAGCACAGAGCTCGCCAACATAAAGGCCACCATCGACGTAAACTACATAGGAACTTACGCATTCATCAAGGAGATTTTCCCAGTGGTGGAGGCCAACAAAGGAAGAATCGTAAACATCACAGTTCCATCTGAGGTAAGCCCATACTGGCACCCACTGGCCTACGTGGCAAGCAAGGCCGCTCAGAACGCCATGACTCAGGTAATGGCAATGGAATTCAGCCAGAAAAACATTCCTGTGGAAACCTACAGCATCCACCCCGGCCCAACAACCACCGACCTGAACGGAAACATGGCACTCCCCGGATTCCACAATATCGACAACGTGGGCGAGAAGGTAGCCGAGGTAATAAACGACGGCAAAAACCACAACGGCGAGATGATTGAGCTCTATCCTATTGTGGAGGAATAAACGAGTAGTGAGGTTTTGAGTTGCAATATTTGAAATCAGAAACAGTTATTATACAGAAATTGAGAAAACAATTTTCATACGCAATATTTCCTCAATTAAAAGACAATTGTTATATTTGCACCGTTCACAATAACAGATTTTACAAATATTACAAAACATGAAAAAATTACTGTTGATTATGGTTGCCATGATACTGAGCATAGCAGCCAAGGCTCAAAACCTCTACGAGCTCAAGTACTACGACAAGTCAGATGAGGAGACCTTCCTGGGTCTCTTCTTCTTTACCGATGAGGAAAACTGCATGCTGAGATGCGTATCAGCTAATGGCAAAAATTACTGGGAGCGCGAATACTTCACCCAGTTTCAGACCGACGACGGCGAAAAGACCATCTGGTTTCTCCCCAAAGAGGCTGAGGAAAACGGTGCAATATACCCCTCGTTCCTGCTCTCGTACAACGAGAAAGGCGAGATCAGCGACAATGGAACTGTGCTGTTCCAAAACTGGGAAGACGACGAATACGAGGACGAGAACATAGGCGAATGCGAATACTTCCGCGAGGTAAACATTGCCAGCAAAGACTCCAAATACTTCCTCCAGTTTTACGACCAAAACGAGGAAATGTACAAGCGTATAATGAAAGCCCGCGAGAAGATAACCAATCAGAATGTATCAGCTAACAACAACAGCGGATACAGCAACTCAGACGTTACGATGCACTTTCTCATGATAGCCGCCTCAAAGGACAAGAGTATCGGCAAATCGGTGGAGACAGACCTGAACCTCGCAAAAAAAGAGTTTAGCGAAATAGCCAACAAACTCAAGATCGGATTCAAGGAGCAGGTAGTATCGGGCTACAACTATACACGCGCCAACGTTGACAAAGCCATTAGCTCCCTAAACCCAAAACCACAGGATATTGTGGTATTCATATACTCAGGCCACGGTTTCCGCTATGACGACGACACCGACGCGTACCCAAGAATTTATATATCAGCTGGCGGCGAGGATGTGCTGACCAAGAACATCGAGATGAGCACCACCGACATCTTCAACAAGATAACAAGCAAAAACGGCCGCCTCACCATCTTCATAAGCGACTGCTGCAACACCGAGGCCGGAGTGAAGAAGGCCGAGGTGAAGAGCGTGGCATTCGGCGTAAGAGCAAGCCAGAGCAACACCGACATCAGCAAACTGCAAAAACTATTCATGGAGCAAAGCGGATCGGTAAGAGCAACTGCTGCCAAGGCCGGACAACCCGCACTCTGCGACGCATCAGGCGGATTTTTGCTGACATCATTTATCAGCAACATCAAATCGCAGGTAAGCGCCATCAGCAAGGATGCCCCATCATGGAACACAATTCTTGAGAACGCAACCCGCGCAGTGGAGAAGAAAACATCAAACCAGATAGATGAGGCCGGCAGGGAGATGGAGCCTCAAGTGGTAGTAAAAAGCATAAAAGTAAAGACCGCAACCGGAACTTCAAAGCCAAGCACCACCCAGCAGACCCCCGTAAAGCCAAGCTCACAACAGACAACTGTAAAGCCTAACAAGAACAACAACAAAGTTGAAGAATCTGACGACGATGAGGATGAATACGAAGATGAGGACTCAGACGAGGAAGATGACGACGAAGAAGAATACGAGGACGACGATGATGAAGAATCTGACGAGGACGATGACGACGAAGGTGATTACGAAGACGAAGACTCCGACGACGAAGATGATGACGATGATTCAGACGACGATGACGAAGAGGACGATGATGAGGAAGACGATTACGATGATGAGGAAGATGACGACGAAGATGATTACGATGACGAGGATGATGATGAATAAGATAACGAACCTCGCAGCAATATAAACTTCGAAATATTATAATAGTAAAAGTCCGCTGAGTGATATGTCATTCAGCGGACTTTTTATTATTCAGACTCCAAGTCAATCTCTATATCGGGATTCACCTCAAGCAAGGCAGCAATAAAACCATCCCTGTCTTTGGGAGAAACGATAGCGTATGGTGATAATCCGACCTTACTGATATAAATGCCAATTCGATCCAAGGAACCTGCAGGACTTGAAATCCAGGATTTACATTTGGTGATTTTAACAATCTTCATTATATCGACCTCACCATTATTAAATGGACCAATCTTAATCTGAAGCTTGTCACCTTCAACAATATAATTAATGAAAAATACTGCAAAGGCGAAAATCAAGATTGTTGGCACAAATCCAATAAGGAACGACCACCAAGGTGCAGATGTAAAAAAAGGGAAACAACATGTTACGACACAAAGCACTATCATAAGGATAACAACCCATGTGTCAATTTTGCTACGGAACTTCTTCATGGTATTTTAGTTTTAATGTTTATTTATAAACTAAAATTAGAAAAAGAAAATGAAACAACAAAACAAATACTACAAAAAAAGCAATACCGATGCACGGCTCTTTCATTTAAAAATACTTGCAAACACGAAAAACATTATGTAAATTTGCGGAGCGCACCTTCGCGTGCGCGCATACCAGGGGCGTTCAGCCCCCGCTGTCTTACCGTGTTCATATTTTATTATTTTAGATAAGGCGATTGTCAACCCTTTCTGGGCAAAGACTTTCGCCTTTGTTTTATGACATAAAATTACTAAATATTTTTCTGATTACCAAATATTTACACATATTTTTCTTGATTATTCCATATATATTTCACCAGGCAGGACAGCCAGACTATCCCCTGGGATCAACAAGAGATTGCTCAAGGCGATCAACTCGATTCCCGACTTCAGAAGGAACAACAAGGGCAACTTCAAGCACAGGCTATGCGACATTATCCTGCTCCTGATAATCGCCAGACTAGCAGGGTGCAGATGCAGGCGTGAGGTGATTGCGTTTGCCTCCCGCAAGCACACACAACTCAAAAATCTGGGCATACTCACAAACGGAATCCCCTCGGAGCCAACGCTATGCAGGGTGGAAAACGGAGTCGACCCGTCAGAGATGGTGCGCATCCTCCAGAGCATAGCCGAGGAGGCGTCCGCATTGAGAGAACTCGGAGTTTTGGAGCAGGTGGCCATCGACGGCAAGTGCATGCGGGGAACCACCCTTCCCAACGGAAGGTGTCCTGACATAGTATCGGCGTACTCAGTGGAGAGCGGAACAACGCTAAGCACCATACCCTGCGAGGAGAAAAGCAACGAGATAACGGCGGTGCCCAAACTTCTGGACAGGCTGGACCTTGAAAACAAGATTGTCACGGCCGACGCAATGTCATGCCAGAAGAACATAATAGACCTGATAAGCGAGAAAGGGGGCAAGTTCCTTATCGAGGTTAAAAGCAACCAGAAGAGCCTGCTTTGGGGACTTATGGACAGGTTGCCGAAAGCAAGGATACTGGACTGCTTCAAAGAGGAGCCGACTCTCAGGCATGGCCGCATAGAGTCGAGGACGTGCACAACGTATGACGGCTTGGACGTAGTGGCGGACCAGGACAAATGGGGAGACTCGCTTACTGTAATAGTCATTGACACAACAACAATCATCAAGAAAACCGGAGAGGAGACACATGAGAAAAGAGTGTATATAACAGACCTCAGGGCAAGTGCAGAAATCTGCAACGCCATATCCAGAAGGCACTGGATGATAGAGTCGATGCACTGGTCCCTCGACAAGACTATGGGGCAGGACGACACAAAGAGAAAATACCTGAACGGGGCAAGGACATTGGACATCATACAGAGGGCATGCCTTAACATAATGGCGGCATGGAGATCAAAGAGAAGAAAGAAATCCGACAAACTAAAAGGGAATGCTAGAATTATGACAGCTTTAGTTTATAATATTCCATTAATCAAACAGTTTTTGGCTTTGAACTAACTAAAAAAAGAGGTTTGTTTAAAATAGTAACTTATTGAAACCCAACAGAGTCAATTTATTGAAAACTGGACTCTATTGGGTTAGGGGTATTATTGTCTATTTTCTAGTCTTAAATGAAAGAGCCGTG